>JBIIHL010000010.1:0-41767 GCA_044235825.1 Alphaproteobacteria bacterium
GAAAAGAGGCTGGTTGGGTATCGGGCAATTGGGTACGAAGAAGGTACGCTGCTATGAGCGTAAAAATGAAATCGGGAATGCTGTTTGGCACAGAGTACCCCTATGTGGACGAATGGGTGCAGGGTGAGGAATGCAGGGTAACATTACGAAACGTCAAACTCATCCGCCGCCCCCGTTGCACCTTAACACCATCGACCACATCGCTTTTGCGCTTGGCAATGCCGTGTTGCCAGCAATATCGGGCATCGCCTTGTAACAACAGCAAGCTGCGCGAAGGGAGAAACAGGCTGGTTTTTTGCGCGGTGTTGCTGTGGGTAAAATCCATCAGGCAGCCGCTACCAAGGCTCAAGGAAGCTATCGTATCGCCAAAACAGGGGATACAATCCACATGCGGGGCAATACCCTGGCCCGGTTGGTATTCGTTCACAATCACCTGATCCGGTGGGGTTGCAAAAAGCCTCTCATAGTGCAGGCGCATTGCCAGTGGTTGCAGCCAGTCGGGCAACACACCCAGATATAAATCCGCCGTCACCTGCCTTGCAGTATAATCATAGCGATAACCGTAATGCTGCACCCGCCGCTGTAAATCAGCGAGCCATGGCTGTTGGTCGATGACTGACAGCAATTCCCTTTCCTCATTTTCCGTGATGAACGCTGGCAGCAGCGACATTCCGGGAACGTCATCCGGTTTTGCATCCGGTGGCCGTGCAAACTCTGAAAACCCGGGAAGAAATGCATTGGCGGTCATTTTCAGGCTCACGCTGTTCGTGCCAATGTATCATGGCAGGGCTGTTCATCATCGAAATAATGCTGATCAGCGGTAGAGTTACACAAGCGGCTTTGCTCAAATGCCTCGATATCAGCAAGGCGATAGCGCACCCGACCGCCCACTTTCATAAAGCGCGGCCCCATGCCAAGCCAGCGCCAGCGTTCCAAAGTGCGGACGGAAACGCGAAGCCGCTGGCCTACTAAAATTTGATCAAGATGAGTAATCGATGTATGTTCCATGAGGTTTACTCCTTTCAAAAGCCATAACGCTTCTTTTGACGGCTTTATCCAGTTTATTAGCAGCGGGTTACGCAAGAAATATCAGAAATGCCTGATTTTTAGAAGTATTCATCCCAGCCGAGATACATTATCACCCAACCCGCACCACACCGCCATATCTTAACTTTCCCCCGTCCATTGTTGTCCAAAAAGTCCTTGATGATTTAGAGTGTCCGTTGAAAAAATGTGGGTCCATTTGGGCAGCCTTTTTGTTCGCAGGACGGAAGACGGAAGAGAGAGGGCGCGGAGGACCGAAAACAGGTTTTGAGAGACAGGTGAATTTTTTGAGTGGACGCCCCCCTTATAAAGTGTGACAAAAAAACAACTCTTTTCAGAAAGTGTGGAAAAGGTTGCGGCGTTTGTGTTGCAGGTCTTGAGGACTTAACGAGTTTTTGGCATGTATTGTGCCATGACATCTTTTTATCATCGCAAAGGACTTTTTTATGGGGAACAAGGTTTTTGATCTGATTCAGGAACACGATATTCAGTATATCGACGTGCGCTTTTCTGACATGAAAGGGGTCTGGCACCATATGGCCATGGATGTGTCCGCGGTGGATCAAAAAATGTTTGACGAGGGGATTATGTTCGATGGCTCCTCCATCCCCGGGTGGAAAGCCATTCATGAATCCGATATGAAATTGATGCCCGATGCCCAAAGCGTTGTGGTGGACCCCTTCACGGCCCAGCCCAGCTTGGTTGTCATTTGTGATGTTGTGGATCCCATCACCAGCAAACCCTATGACCGCGATCCCCGCTCTATCGCTAAGGCCGCGGAGGCTTATGTTAAATCTTCTCATTTGGCCGAAACCGCCTATTTTGGACCCGAAGCAGAGTTTTTCATTTTTGATGACGTGCGTTTTGCCCACAATCAGGATCATGTGTTTTATCGCATTGATTCCGAAGAGCTGCCCAACAACTCTGGCCGCGATTACGAAGGCGGCAATTTGGGGCACCGCCCCAGCGCCAAGGGCGGATATTTCCCCTGCGCCCCCGTGGATGCGTTGGTGGATATCCGCGCGGAAATGTTGTCCCGTATGAAGGAAATGGGCATCCCCGTAGAAAAACATCACCACGAAGTGGCCCCCGCCCAGTGCGAACTTGGGATCCTTTACGGGACATTGGTGGAAACGGCGGACCGGATGCAGCTGTATAAATATGTGGTGCGCAACGTGGCCCAGTCCTATAACAAAACGGCTACCTTTATGGCCAAACCCATGGCGGGGGATAACGGATCGGGGATGCACGTTCACCAGTCCCTGTGGAAAAATGGCCAGCCCATGTTTGCCGGTTCTGAGTATGCCGGATTGTCCCAAGAAGCCCTATGGTACATCGGGGGCATCATCAAACATGGCCGCGCCATCAACGCCTTTACCAACCCTACCACCAACAGTTATAAACGCTTAATCCCCGGATTCGAGGCGCCTGTGGTGCTCGGCTATTCGTCCCGTAACCGTTCGGTATCGTGCCGGATTCCCCACTATGAATCCCCCAAAGCCAAGCGGGTTGAGGTGCGTTTCCCTGACCCCACCGCCAACCCCTATCTGGCCTTTGCCGCTATGGTCATGGCGGGATTGGACGGGATTAAAAACAAAATCGATCCTGGCGCCGCCATGGACCGCAACCTGTACGATGCCTCGGACGAGGAAATGAAATCGCTGCCCACCGTCTGCAGCTCTCTGCGTCAGGCTTTGGATGCGCTGGAAAAAGATCACGCCTTCCTAACCCAGGGCGATGTGTTTTCCAAAGGCATGATCGAATCCTATATCGCCATGAAAATGGATGAAGTGAAAATGTACGAAACCAGCCCGCACCCTGTGGAATACAAACTCTACTTTAGTGCGTAATCCTCACGTTTTGTAAACACGCCTTCGCCCCCCCCCAAAAAGTGGGGGGCTATTTTTCAAGGTTTTGGCGGGGACAGAGAACGATCATCGGATGGACGCTGTGTTGTTTTCAAAACACGTCTCTTGCGTTGGTACAACCACAGGCCAATTCCGCTCATCATAATCATCAACATGGCAACCACCGCCAGCAGGCTATCCCTCTGGGTGTGTGTGATTCCCAGAAGGTTATCCAGAAATTGACCTTTGTGCAGGTTGCGGAAACTCCACAATTCTGCCTTGTCTAAAGCAGACACCTGTGCGGCCATGATGCCGGCTTTGGCATCCACAAACATCACCCCCTTAGGGGTTTCCACGCGCCAGACGGGCAGGCGTTTGTTGGCAAAACCATACTCAGGGCTGAACATGGGCACCAGCGTGGGAACGGGGCCAGTATTCTGCCCTGCGATGGCCAGCGCGATATCCGCATCACGCGAGGGAACTTTCGTCCCATCTTGCACCCTGAAATAGGCTGTGGTTGTTTTTGGCATCCGTTGTGTATGGTGAGCATGCGCGGTTGGGATTGTTTTGGGGGCGTCAGGCAAAGCCCTTTCTACGCGCCATAAAATCCCTTTTGGGGTTATGCTCAGGCGGACATCACCGGCCTGATGAATCCCCTGAGGCAAAGATTGGATGCTGGCCATGGCAACAGGGTGCATTTGTGGGGTTTTCTGGGCTTCAGACGTTGTCTGCATCCACAAATGAAATAACCCACTGCCAGAAAACGCCAGAACAGGCAGCCATACCACCCATGCCAGACGGCGATGCAGACCCCGTCCGCCTTTTGGCATTTTGGGGCGTTTTAATGTCCACAGCAACCCAATGCCCAAACCGGCCATGGCAACAATCCCCAGCATGGCGCAGGTGATGATCCCCAGCCGAATGCCCTCAAATCGCCCTTCCAGAAACTTCAGTGTGTGGATATGTTGAAACAGCCAAAGCAGGGTTTCTTTGTAGGGGGTATTGAGGCTGCCCAATGTGTCTTCGCCGGTATCCACATACACAACCAAACCATCGGGGCGTTCAAACGCCACCCGCCATACCGGTAGATATTTGTTGATGGACGGATAATTCTGATCAAACGTGGTTTGCAGGGTTGCGGAAAGAATACCTGCCTTTTTTTCACCGCTGTAATGCCGTGCCAGCCCCTTTGCGCGGGCAGCATCGGCATTGGGCAGCCATGCCGCCGTGATGGCGTTGTAATAAAGACGCTCTGCCTGATGGGGCAGGGTGATCTGATAATGCGGCTGCCCCTCGGCCATCACCAGTCTTAGCCCCGTGATGGCTTGCGCAGGCAGCAAAGCGGAGGGGGCTTTCGTACCCTCCACCCCCACCGATTCCACCGGCGGCGTAAAGGCAACCGGTTGAATCCCCGTTAACGACAACAAGGGGTGAATCAGACCCGATGCCGCCCACACAATCAGAAAAATGCCCGCGATAACCCCAAGGCGTAGGTGCCATTGATAAAGCTTTGCCAACATCAGAACCTCACCACAATACCTGCATAGACACTTCGCCCCTCGCCTGGGTAAAACACTTGGCTGTTGCTGGGCGTGGCTTTGCTCAGGGTGCTGAAATTGCTGATATAGGCTTCATCCGTCAGGTTGCGGACATCCACAAAAACGTTAACGTTTTCGCTGATTTTATAACCGGCCTCCGCCCCTAAGACCGTATACCCTGGGGCATCCAGCGTATTGGCAAAGTCCACATCCGCCCCCATCGGTACCCATTCCACATTGGGGGCCACATACCAACCCGCAGGGTCAGTATAGCGCAGGGCTGTTTTATAAACATGCGGCGGCACACCGGCCAAACGATTATCCCCATACTGGGCATCCCCCCGAAAGGTAAAATCACTGAACGTATAGGCGTTTTGCCATGTAACCGTTTCTGTTAGGGAGACATCAAGCCCCAGCTCCAGCCCCTGATGCAGGGTCTTGTCCGCATTAAAGGTGCTGGCGGGAATGCCCGCGCTGGGGTCGATGGTGTATTGCAGCAGCTCGTCTTTCACCCAAGAGCGATACACGCTGACATCCCAATCGTACCGATCATGCTGGCCGCGGGTGCCGATTTCCGCCGTCCAAGCCTGCTGGGCATTAACGGGGGTAAAGGTTGCGGTGCCGCCTTGGGTGAGCTCGGTAAACGTGGGGGCTTCGTTGCTTTTGCTGATGTTGGCAAAAACCTGATTGCCTTCTACGGGTTCATACAAAACCCCCAGCTTGGGGTTAAAGGATCGATAAATCACCGAATCCGTGTTGCTGGTCCCTATTTTGTTAACGCTTTCCCTCTGGGCCCACGTCAACTGGCTGCCGGTGACCAAGGCCACCGTGGGTACGACATAAAAATGGTTTTCCGCAAACGCATTGTGTGTTTGGGCCTGTTGATCGGCATCCCCGATTAAGGTGCCCCGACTGCCCCGAACGTTGGTATAAAGCCGCGCATCCACCGCGCCCGCTTGGGCCGTAAAGCCAGCCCGATAACGGTTGGCATAATCCCCCAGAGTATAGGATCCCTTCAGGGTGCCAAATCCCCCATAATCTGTGCTTTCCTGATCCACCACCGCAAAAATCGGGTGAAACAGGTCTTTGCGGTTTAAAAACACCCCGCCCTCCACCGTTTGCGTGTTGGAAAGGGTGTAGGCGGTTTTGTTAGACAGGCGCAGCGAACGGATATCCCGCTTCTGATCCCCCTTAACCTGCGCAGGGTTGGCTTTACCAGGGTTGTTGAGGGCATCCTCACGGCTAAGGGTCCCAGGCAGGTCCTGTTCAATAATGTTCCCGCTCAGGTAAAACCGTGTTTCCAGATCATCACGGACCTTGATGCCGTAATTGCTGTTCAGTTTGACGCTGCCCTGATCGCTGTGCTGGCGAAACCCATTGCTGGTGGTGCTGGTTAAGCTCAGGAACACATCCTGATCATCGAACACAGCCCCGCTGCGGGCATGGGCGCGAAGGGTGCTTTCGGATCCAGCCTCAAGGCGCACTTGGTTGCCACGTGCGGTATAGCCCGTGGGGGAAACCATATTGATGGCCCCGCCCAGACTGTTGCCGCCGTAGGCCAGCGCGTTGCCGCCCTTATAAACCTCGATATGCTGCAGGGCTAGGGGATCAGCCTCTTGAAAATCCCCCGCACCATCGGCCAGATTAAAGGGAATCCCATCTTGCAACAGGGTAATGCCCCGCATATGAAAACCACGGGACAGGCCAGATCCCCGAATGGACAGGCGCACCTCCTCCCCAAAGCGTTTTTGGGCATACACCCCGGGGACAAAGGACAGGGTATCCTGAAAATTCTGGATATAGCGGTTTTCAATGGCCTCTAGCGGCACAACCTCAACGCCCCCCGGGGTTTGCTGGATGGTGCGGGTGGCCTCCTTAACGGTGGGAACCGTATTGCTTTTGATCAGATTGCCCTTGGTGATGCTGACCGATAGGGGCTTGGTTTTTGTCTCTTGGGCAAACGCCGACAATGACAGGGTGATTGAAAAAAGGGCGAGCCAAAAGCCACCGCTTTTGATGTGGAAAGACAAAGATGTCGTCATGGAAAATCTCCTGAAACGTTAAAAAACGCACGGCCACACCCCAAGGGCGCAGCAGATGCAGAAAAAACAACGAAAAATCAGGAAAACAGGGGCGGGGCGCGGGGTGGCGCCGTTTTGCGCAGCACCGCCATGGCAGGATGCGACGCGGGCGCCGCAAACACAGGGGCCGCATACCCCTTTAGCACCATCAAGGGGGCAGTGACATGGGCAGACAAAAGGACAGAGGCATGGACAGCAAACAGACACGGGGCTTTGTGACCGGTATGCTTTTGATTCCCATTGCTGTCGTTTTTGGCAGGCTGGCCATGGTCATCCACGGTGATGGTTTGCGATCCCGCGGCGGTACAAATGACGATGTTGAAAAGGTGCTTTTCCCCACCAGCCTGCGGCATATACCCCGCAGGGATCAACCCGCGAAACAAAACAGCCCCAACCAACAGCCACGTGAACAAACGCATCAGGACCCCGCAAGCTCACGCACTTTTCCCGCAATGGCCTGTGCGGACAGGCCGCAGGCCTCCCACTGGGCCTCGGGCGTGTCGTGATCCAAAAACCGATCCGGCAAAATCAGGGGGGTGATGGTGGACAGGCCGCGGTGCAAAGACTGCCGCACCAGAAAATCCAAAACATGACTGGCAAAGCCCCCCACACTGGCGTCTTCCACGATGATCAAATGGTCATGGTGGCGGGCCATTTGGGTGATTAGGGCTGTATCCAGCGGCTTTTGAAAACGCGCATCCGCCACGGTGATGGTTAGGTTATCTTGCTGTTTCAGAACGTGCGCGGCCTCCAGACACGCCGCCAGACGGGTGCCATAACTCAGAATCGCCACCCTGTCCCCCGATTGCAAAACCCGTCCGTGGCCAAGGGGCAGGGGGGTTGCTTCGGGCAGGGGCACCCCCGTGCCTGATCCTCTGGGATAGCGCACTGCGCTGGGGGCATCGTCGATGGCGGCGGCGGTGGCGATCATGCGCACCAATTCGCCCTCATCCGCGGGGGCCATCAGAACAAAATGGGGCAGGGTGCCCAAAAACACGGGATCAAAACTGCCCGCATGGGTGGCCCCATCGGCCCCCACCAACCCCGCACGGTCAATCATAAAGCGCACGGGCAGTTTTTGAATGGCCACATCATGCACCACCTGATCATAGCCCCGCTGCAGGAATGTGGAATACAGGGCCACAAAGGGCTTGATCCCCTCACAGGCCAAGCCTGCGGCAAAGGTGACCGCATGCTGCTCTGCAATGCCCACATCAAAACACCGATCCGGAAAGGCCTTGGCCAACATATCCAGTCCTGTTCCGCTGGGCATGGCGGCGGTGATGCCCACAATGCTGGGATCCTTTTCAGCCAAGGCCACCAAGGTTTTTCCAAAAACAGAGGTATAACTGGGCGCGGCAGGCTTGGCAGGGGCCGCCTGACCCGTGGTGACATCAAAACGGGTGACCCCGTGGAATTTATCGGCAGACGCCTCGGCGGGGGCATATCCCTTGCCCTTTTGCGTGACCACGTGCAGCAACACGGGACGATCAATCACGCTGTCACGGATATTGTTCAGCAGGGGAATCAGGGCATTCAGCCGGTGCCCATCCACGGGGCCGACGTAGTAAAATCCCAGCTCCTCAAACAACGTGCCGCCCACCATCAGGCCGCGGGTGAATTCCTCGGCCCGCTTGGCCGCCACCATGACGGATTTGGGCAGTTTTTCCCCGAATCCCTTCACGACCTCCCGCAGCGAGCGATAGGATTTTGACGAAATCAGCCGCGACAGATAATGACTCATGGCCCCCACCGGCGGGGCGATGGACATATCGTTGTCGTTTAATACCACCAGCATCTTATGTCTCAGCGCCCCTGCATTGTTCATGGCTTCATAGGCCATGCCGGCACTCATGGCGCCATCACCAATGACGGCAATGACGTTATCATGGCTTTTATGTTGCAAGATCTGCCCCACGCGCATGCCCAGCGCGGCGGAGATGGAGGTGGAACTATGTCCAGCCCCAAAGGGATCGTAGGGGCTTTCGGAGCGTTTGGTAAATCCCGATAACCCATCCCCCTGCCGCAGGGTAGACATCAGGGCCCGTCGCCCCGTGAGCATTTTATGGGGATAGGCCTGATGTCCCACATCCCAGATGATTTTGTCTTCGGGGGCGTGAAAAACAAAATGCAGGGCGATGGTCAGCTCCACCACACCAAGATTCGCCCCCAAATGCCCCCCCGTCTGGGACACCGTTTCAATCATTTCAGCGCGGATTTCTGCGGCCAAGGCGGGTAGGTCATCCTCATTCAGGGCCCTAAGATCCTGAAGGGTATCAATACGATCCAAAAACGGGGTTGCCGACGTCATGAAAGTGGATATAGCACATCAGCCCCAAAATTCCATCTCTAAAATTTTGAAAAATCTATGGGCCGTTGGGGGATTGGGGATTCGTTTTCTGTCCCCTGACAGGGCTTCTGAATTCCCCCTTGCTGTTTCCCAAAAAATCCTGTATGAGGAAGGCCATCACGCGCACAAGAGCTTTTCTGGTGCCCTCAAGCGGCCCCTCTTTGGGGGGGTGTTTTTTGGGTCACATCTTGTGCCAGGTTTAACTGGAAAAAAGGAACTTTAGTTTTATGTCACGTCCCCACATCAATTTGCGTCAACTAATCAACGCTGGTGTCCACTTTGGTCACACCACCCGTCGCTGGAATCCCCACATGGCCCCTTATATATTTGGTGAGCGGGCTGGGGTCCATATCCTGGATTTGGAACAAACTGTACCCCTGCTGGAACAGGCCATGGTGGCCGTAGAATCCACAGCCGCCAAAGGGGGCCGGATTCTGTTTGTGGGCACCAAAAAACAGGCCAGTGAAATTGTATCCGAAGCGGCCAAAAAATGTGGCCAGTATTACATCAACCACCGCTGGTTGGGCGGAACGTTGACCAACTGGAAGACTGTTTCTAATTCTATCCAGTCTTTGGCCCAGATGGAAAAATACATTCAGGATCACGGCACCACCCTGACCAAAAAAGAACGTCTGGATCTGGACCGCAAACGCGAGAAGTTAGAGCGCGTTCTGGGGGGAATCCGCCAAATGAACGCAGCCCCTGATTTGATTATTGTTCTGGATGTCAACCGCGAGCGCATCGCTGTTCAAGAGGCTAACAAACTGGGCATTCCCATCGTGGGCATTCTGGACACCAACGCCGATCCTGCAGGCATTACCTATCCCGTGCCTGGCAATGATGATGCGCGAAAGGCCCTGAGATTGTACTGTGACGCCTTTGCCGCCGCTGTTTTGTCGGGTTTGCGTGTGGATGTGGCGGATTACCGCTCTGACACCACAGAGGAAGTCTCTGCCGATACCGCCGCAGCCTAAATGATTTTATTGTATTAAGACGTGCATCGTTGAACAGGAGATAACACAATGGCAACAATTACCGCCGAAATGGTTCGTGACTTGCGTGAAAAAAGTGGCGCAGGCATGATGGATTGCAAAAAAGCCCTCACCGAAACCAACGGGGATTTTGAAGAGGCCCAGCAGTGGCTGCGTAAAAAAGGTCTGGCTGCCGCGGCCAAAAAATCATCCCGCGCCGCCGCCGATGGTCTGGTGGCTGTGGCCGTGGATGGTCCCCGCGGTGTGGTGCTGGAGGTTAATGCGGAAACCGACTTTGTGGCCCGCAATGAATCGTTCCAAAATTTTGTCAAAACCTTGGCCCAGCTGGCGCTTCAGCAAAACATCACCGATGTGGACGCATTGAAAACCCAGCCCTATCCCGAAACCGGACGCACGGTTGAGGAAGAACTGACCCACCTGATTGCCACCATTGGCGAACAAATGACCCTGCGTCGCCTGACGGCTCTGTCCGTTCCTTCTGGTAACGTTGTGTCTTATGTTCATAACGAATTGGCCCCAGGTCTTGGGAAAATTGGTGTGTTGGTGGCGCTCTCTTCTGGTGCCAAAGCAGACGCCCTGAAAGATTTGGGCCGCAAATTGGCCATGCATGTTGCGGCGGCTTTCCCTCAGTCTCTTTCCGTTTCTGATTTGGATCCCGTTGCCATTCAAAAGGAACGCGATGTGTTTTCCGACCAAGCCCGTGCCAGTGGCAAGCCCGAGTCCATCATTGAAAAAATGATCGAGGGACGACTGAAAAAATTCTACCAAGAGGTTGTCTTGCTCGAGCAAACCTTTGTCATGGACAACGAAACCCGCATTGCCGATGTTGTGGAAGGTGTGGCCAAAGCCGAAGGCTCCCCCATCACCCTAACCGGATATGCCCGCTATCAGCTGGGTGAAGGCATTGAAATTGAGAAAAAGGATTTTGCCGAAGAGGTCCGTCAAGCCGTGGGTTAAGGTCGGGCGGTGTTTCTTCGCCGCCTTGTCTTTGAAATCAACGGTTCCCGTCAAAGTCTTTACCCCTCGTCAATCATACGCTGGTAAACTGTTCTTTGAACTGTTTATCAGGGGTTATGCATGGGGAAATCTTTTCAGGACAATGAAAAGCTGCGCATTTTGATCATTGAGGATGATCTGCGCTATCGTTCCATTGTTTCGCAGTCCCTGCCAGAGTGTGAAAAGAGCTTTGCCAACGATCCAGAGGCGGGGTGGGCTTTGTTTACCCAAGGGGCCCCCGATATTGTTTTTTTGGATTTGACGTTTCCAGGGGGTCTGTCAGGATTAACGTTATTAAAAAAAATCAGAGAGTTTGATCCCAAAAGCTATGTGGTGGTGATTACAGCGTCTCAAATGAGTGCGGATTTTAATGCGGCGATGCGCCTTGGGGCCTCTGGGTATATTACCAAGCCCTTTAGCACCAAATCTTTATCCGATTATGTCAAAAAATATATGGCTTTAAATCCTGGCAATGCCTTAGGCGTCAACCGACGTCGAGTTTATGAAGACAAGGTGGAAAAGCTAAACCTTGAATCCAGACAAAACCCCATTCATGAATCAGGCACGTTGACCCGTTTTGATCAAGATACCGATCAGAGGTTTTCCCTGAGTCTGGAAGATAAAGTCCTCTCAAAACTCTACGAAACCCCTTTGGAAGAAAAAGCCCTGATCGATAAACGCCTTCATCTGCCGGATTTGGTCTCTAAATGGCGGGTTTTGGTGGCGGCGGGGGATGATGTGACCCTTAACAATGTTGCCGATCTTTTGGAAAAGGCTTTTTTGATTAAGCCCGACATTGCCAAAAACAGCGATGATGCGCTTCAGATGCTACTCAAAGGACGCTATCATTTGGCGATGATCAGTCTGAAATTACACCCCAAAAGCGGGTATCACGTGGTGAATGAATACATCAAAGCTGACAGCCGGAACCCCAACGGGACCTATCTGGTGGGTTTAAGGGGGGACTCTCTGCTGGATGATACGGAAAAATGGCAGCAGGCGGGACTGAATGCCATTATTAATTTTGATGAAAACGACTGGCCTGAAGAAATGAAACGCCTAGTGGTGTATTACACACGGGAAAAAGCCATTTTTTTAACCGAACACTTACGCACGTTTGATCAAAACAGCGATCATGACGCTTTGGTTCGTATGCAGCAGCAGTATCAAACGTTATCCCATAGTTTAACCCATGTTTTTTCCGATCCCCTTCGGGCGATTTTACAAAGCACGGTGGCGCTGGAGGAATCGGAAAGACGCGAGGCCGCCCTAAAAAAACTGGCCGAAGTTAAGCGATGGACAACGTTAAGTTTAAAGCGTTTGCAGGGTCTTTCAGAGTACGATCACATTCAGATTGCGCCCCCTTTTCCGGAAACGTCTTTGCATAAAATGATACAGGCCGCTTTGAAGGACCTGCTGCCCCTGATTAAAAAACGGGGGGCCCGTATTAAAACGTTTGGCTTGTTTCCCGATGTGCCCTGTCATTATGGCTTTTTCAAAAAAGCCCTGTATCACTTGATTAAAAATGGGATTGACCATAACCCCAGCATTCCCCCCATTGTGGGATTATCCTGTCAAGATCTGGAAACAGAATGGGTGATTAAAGTTCAAGATAATGGTCCAGGTATTGAGAAACTTTACACGGATCATATTTTTTCTCTGTTTGAATCTCTGAATGCCCAAACGGAAAATGCCGGTATCGGTTTGCCCATGGCCAAAAAAATTGTCCAAGGGCACGGGGGGCGTATTTGGTTTGAATCCAACAGCAAAGGAACGGTTTTCTATCTCAGCCTACCCAAGGGTAATGCCCTTGTGATGCAGCAACAGGATGAAGAAAAATCCAGGGTACAGCTTGACGCACAGGGGCATTGATTACTGAACCCAAACAGCTGGCCCCTCTTTGGGAATGATTTTTCCAACCAAGCTGGCTTCGGGCAGCGCTTTCAACGTGGCCTCGATATCCTCTGGCGCCACAATCAGGATATACCCCAAACCACAGTTAAAGGTGGTGTGCATCTCGTCCTCAGACAGGTTGCCCCGCGCCCGCAGCCAGTCAAATACAGCCGGAACCTCCCACGTGCCATGACGCAAAACCGCAGTGCAGGTTTCAGGCACAATGCGGGGAATGTTGCCATGAAAGCCCCCGCCTGTGATATGCACCATCCCCTTCACAGGTATGGTTTTCAGCAGATCCAAAACAGGTTTGACATACAGCTTTGTTGGGGTCAGCAACGCTTGGCCCAACGCTTGATCCGGATCAAAGGGGGCAGGATCATGATACGACAGCCCCTCTCTCTCAACAATGGCCCGCACCAAAGAAAAGCCGTTGGCATGCAAACCAGAGGACGGCAAGCCCACAATCATATCCCCAGAAACAATGGTTTTTCCGGTAATGATATCCTCTTTTTCCACCACACCTAGGGCAAAACCCGCAATGTCAAAATCCCCCTGCCCATAAAGGCCCGGCATTTCGGCGGTTTCCCCGCCGATCAAAGAACATCCCACCTCTTGGCAGGCTGACGCAATCCCCGCCACAATCGCTGTCAGGGTATCGGGCTCCAGTTTGCCGGTGGCAAGGTAATCCAGAAAAAACAGGGGCTCCCCCCCATGGACCAACAGATCATTGACGCACATGGCCACGGCATCCACCCCAATGCCGTGATACTGCCCCATGGCTTTGGCCACCAACAGCTTGGTGCCCACGCCGTCTGTGGCCGACAGCAAAACCGGTTTTTTGTAATTCAGGGCGGACAGATCAAAAAACCCGCTAAACCCGCCCAGCCCCTCCATGGATCCCAGACGGGCCGTGGCTTTGGCAAGGGGGGCAATGCGGGAGACAAAGGCATCGCCAGCCTCAACATCCACACCGGCAGATTTATAGGACAAGGTTTGCGTCATAATGATTTATCCCCTATAGTCAACAGCAGCTTTTTCCTATACCAGATGCACAGCCCCCATGAAACGCTTTTTTCCCCTTTTTTTTCTGATGGTTTTTTGGCTTGGGATGCCGCCAGCATGGGCCGTGGATTTGATGAGCATTGACAACCTGTCTTTGGATGCCTCTGCCGATAAAGCCACAGACGCCCGCGCTCTGGCCCAAAAACAGGGGACGCAACAGGCCGTCAAGCAAGCCTTGCAGCAAATCGCCAGCGACCCTGCGGCCGTGACGGATGCCGCCGTGGCCTCTGCCAATATCGACAGCCGGTATGTTTATGCCACGGATATTGTGTGGGAAAAGGTATCCGCCCACCGTTATAGGGCCATGGTGACTATGCACCTGTATACCGCAAAGGTCCGCGATCTCGCCGGTCGTCTGGGCCTGAATCCTAAGGGACAGTCACGTGCCACCACCCTTGTGATTCCCTTTTGGCAGGATGCATCCGAGGCTTGGCACACAACGTTCCCCCCCGACCAAGATTCAGCCATTCAACAGGCTGCCGCCCAGTCGGGTGTGATTTTGCCAAGAGGGCAGGACCCCTCGCAGGCCAAACTGAAAACTTTAACCACGCTTCCTCTTTCCACCCATCCGGTGATCACAGACCTAAAGGCCCGTTATCCCAGCGCCGATATACGGTATGTGGCGTTTCAGCCCCAAGATACGGCCCTTCATGTCAGCGTGTTTGTTCCGGAATCTGGGGGCATGCGCACCTTGGGGGAATTTGATCAACCTCTGAATGCGGGGGAGGCTCCCTCAGCCCCCACCTACAAAGTGGCCATGACCCAAGCCATGACTCTTTTGGATGAATCTCCTCAATCTGCCCCCATAACGGGGCAGGCCGCCCTAATCCTTGATATCACAATCCCTGATGTTAAGGCCCGTTTTCAGGCCCTGAGCACCGTGCGCAGCATCGCCAACGTCGCCTTTGCCAACGTGCAAGACATCACCCCGAATGGACTGCGCCTGAATGTGGGGTTTAAGGGGGAGGCCGCAGCCCTTCAAGAGGCCCTGATTTCTTCAGGCTATACCCTCAAAGCGGTGGATGACAGCACGTGGGAACTGGGGCAGGAATAAATCTGGTACACAATCCACAACAGCCTTGCCTTTGCGTCATAGCCATGCAAAGAGGGTATTCACTAGGGTTCACCCTGTTTTCGTCAATTTTTTTGGAGTTTTTGCAATGATGACACGTCCGTTACTCGCAGAATTTATAGGAACGTTTTGGTTGGTTTTCGGGGGATGTGGCAGTGCCGTTCTGGCCGCTGGTTTCCCAGAGCTGGGCATTGGATTTACAGGGGTTGCTTTGGCTTTCGGTCTCACCGTTGTGACCATGGCCTATGCCCTTGGGCACATTTCCGGTGGACATTTTAATCCGGCGGTCACCATTGGCCTTTGGACGGCGGGGCGTTGTCCTGCGTCTCGTGTGGTGCCTTATATCGTTGTTCAGGTTTTGGGGGCTGTGGCTGCGGCTTGGATTTTGTATCTCATCGCATCAGGTGCCCCTGGTTTTAATACGGACGGTGGATTTGCATCCAATGGATTCGGCGATCATTCCCCTGGGGGATATGGTTTGGTTTCGGCTGTGTTGATCGAGGTGGTCCTGACCGCAGGCTTTTTGATTGTGATCTTGGGATCCACCCGCGACGGCGCCCCCGCTGGTTTTGCCCCCTTGGCCATTGGTTTGGCCCTAACGTTGATTCACCTCATCAGCATTCCCGTGACCAACACCTCTGTTAACCCCGCGCGGAGTACAGGGCAGGCCTTGTTCACAGGGGACTGGGCTATCCAGCAGCTTCCTGTCTTTTGGATTGCCCCCATCGCTGGGGCCATTTTGGGATCATTCCTTTATCGCCTGATGGATCAAAAAGACTAAAGCCGCGATCATGTTGGCTTAAGAAGGGGCCTTAGGCCCCTTCTGTTTTAGCGGGATTTCAAAAAATGCCTGCTTTTGTAAAAATGCTTTGCGATTAAAATAGAATCTGTTATCATTCTTGGCAATAATAGAAGAAACTTTATTTTTAAAGATCACAATCCTTTAAGGTTTGTTCCATGAAAGACTCTGCGGAACTTAACACTTATCACCCCACAGATGATCAGCGTTTACGAGACGGCTGGCGCATGCCCATGGGTGGCTCCGTTGTCAAAGGCGCCGTTGAGGCCCTGACCCCCTATATGAACATCCAACAGGGTGACACCCCCCCCCAAGTGCAAATCAAAGTGGGCCTGCAAACGGCGGTGGATTTTTTAAAGCAGTGTAACGGAAATGTTTCCGATGCTATGACGTCTTTTTTTCAGGATGTGCGGGCCTTTTTCAGGGCCATGATGCCTTCTGAGGCCGAGGATATAACCCAAAATTATGGCATCATCGTGGGATTTTTTGCCGGATTGTTTTTTTGCACCCGTCAGGGGGTTGCATTCGCTCGCTCTTTGCTGGAAACCTGTCTGCACGAGGCCCTAGAGATGACCAAAAAGGTTTTGGCTTGGCTGCAAAACGAAGAGCTGCAACAAAGCCAAGCCCTGAACCAAGAGCGCCGCACACGGTTTCAGGGGGCGTGAGTGGGTGAGTGTTTCTAAAGGTGGGGTATGAATTTAAACTATCCCACGTTTTTTGTTATCGTCGCCCTTTCTGCGGCTTTGCCCCTTTTGCCTTTCCTGATACCGTCACGGGGTGATAATAAAAACAGTCTAAAGTGCATACCATTAGAAATAGTGAGAAGCCATGCAAACACAGTAGGAATAACTGCACTAAATGGTCAATTTTTTGTAAATGAAAGGCTGACAAGCGCCACTTTAAACACTACAGACAAGTGTGTTCAAGGACTTCCTCCAAAGACGATCAATGACTTGAAACAAGCACAAGCACAACAACAACGCCAATAACCCCATCACCCCCACCGCAAATCCAACGTACAGGGAAACGCCGGATGATGCAGGGCGGGTTTGGGGACAAAGGCCCCTGTGGTGTGGCCACTTTTTTCAAAGCGTGACAGGCGGCGGCCTTCGGCTTCGTTTTCATTGATGGGCAGGCGTTCGTAATTGCGGCCCCCCGGGTGCATCACGTGATACGTGCATCCCCCCAACGACCGAGAATACCGCGTATCCACCACATCAAACACCAATGGGGTATGAATGGGGATGGTGGGGTGCAGGGACGACGCGGGGGCCCAAGCCTTGTACCGTACCCCCGCCACAAAGGTATCCATGGCCTCTGTGGCCACCAGCGGCAGGGGGTAGCGGTTGCATGTCACGATATGGCGCCCGGGGATCAGGCCGTGGGCGGCCACCTGCAGACGCTCCAGCGATGAATCCACCCCCCGCGATGTGCCCCCACCAAAGGAAGAGTCCTCCCCCATCACTGGCCAAGGCTCTAGGGCCATGCGCAGCTCCAGCCGCACATCCCCCACCTGAACGGTGCCATACAGGGGAAAACGAAAATCCAAAAACGGCAAAAACCACACCGGATCAAAGACATACCCATGGTGTTTCAATGTGCCCAAAACATCCGTAAAATCCTGCCACACACAATGGGGCAACATAAATTGATCATGCAACCGCGTACCCCACGCCACCAAGGGGGCCTGATACGGTTTATGCCAAAAAGCCGCGATACATGCGCGAATCAAAAGCGCCTGCAGCAAATTCATCTGCGGATGGGGCGTCATTTCAAAGCCGCGCATTTCCAGCAAGCCCAAACGCCCCCGCTGGCTGTCGGGGCTATAGAGTTTATCAATACAAAATTCAGATCGGTGGGTGTTGCCCGTTAAATCCACCAACAGGTTCCTCAGCATCCGGTCCAGCAACCAGTGGGGCAGGTCTCCCTCACCTTTACCTGGAATATGGGACAGGGCAATGTCCAGTTCATACAAACTGTCCAAACGGGCCTCATCCACGCGGGGGGCTTGGCTGGTGGGACCAATGAATTGCCCCGAAAACAAATACGACAACGACGGATGATTTTGCCAGAACGTCAGCAAACTTTTCAGTAAATCGGGACGACGTAAAAACGGGCTGTCCTGCGGCGTGGCCGCCCCCGTGACAATATGATTGCCCCCGCCGGTGCCCACACGCCGCCCATCCAGCAAAAATTTATCGGCAGTCAGGCGGCATTGTCTGGCCGTTTCATAAACCCCCTCGGTGATGGTTTTTAAATCATCCCAGGAATGGGCCGGTTGAATGTTCACCTCAATGACCCCAGGATCAGGGGTGACGCTAAAATGCTGCAATCGTAAATCGGGGGGCAAGGGATATCCCTCCAGCACCACCGCCACATTTTTGGCCTCCGCCACCGCCTCCACCGCCGCTAACAGGGCCAGCGCATGCTCGGCGTAGGACAACGGCGGTAAAAACAAATGCAGCGTGCCACCCCGAACCTCAGCACACAGGGCGGTGCGGATGCTGCTGTCCCAGCGAGGGGCTTCAGACTTGGCCGGCAATAAATCCTCAAAGGAGGGCAGGGGATCCCGTTGATCCTCAGGGCTGCGCTCGGGCAAAAGTTCAACGGGGGGTTCATGGGGCAAACTGGACAGCGGCAAGCGTAACCCCACCGGTGAATCCCCCGTCAGCAACACCAAACGATCCCGACGAAACGCCCACAGCGCACTGGCCCAGCCCCCCTGCGCCATACTGTAAAACAGGGGCAGGACATAGCCCGCGGGGCTGTTATAAGTTTTTTCAAACAGACGTTGCAGACGCTTGCGCTCGGCGGCCTCAAACGGGTCATCGTGGCGAATGTCCCCATCCAGCGGCAACGTTCCCTCTTTCCACAGGGCGTAGGGGATATCTTCAAAGGCCGGCAGAATCGCGTCCCCCGACACCCCCAAAACCTGAACCAAATCTTGCAAAAAGGCCTTGGCCATTTCAGGGGTATGCCCCTCGGACTTTTCCGGATCCGCCAAACGGGCCCTGTTTTTCCAGATGGGCAATCCATCTTTACGGCCATAGGACGCCATGGACCATCGGGGCAAAATTTCCCCCGGGTACCATTTCCCATGGGAAAATTGTTGCACGGATCCTGCGGGACAAAGGGGCTGAAACAGGGTATAGGCCAATGCCTTTTTCTGCCCGCCCAGCGCGGCGGTTTCCCATGCGGGATGATCCCGCTCATCCAGCGATACAAACGTGGGCTCCCCGCCCATGGTCAGGCGCACATCGCCGGCGATTAAATCCTGATCCACCGCTTGGCCCAAATCATCGATGGCCTGCCATAACAACGGGGGATAGGGTTTGCTGACGCGGTGGTCTTCGTGAATGCGTGTCACCGTCATGCTGTGATGCAACGTGCTTTCGCACGGGTCCAGAACCCCACTGATGGGGGCCGCGCTGGAGGGGTTGGGGGTGCAGCATAACGGAATATGCCCCTCGCCCGCAAACAGGCCCGATGTGGGATCCAGCCCCACCCATCCGGCCCCGGGCAGGTAAACCTCGCACCATGCATGCAGATCCGTAAAATCCTCTTTCGGCCCATCCGGCCCATCCAAAGCGGCCACATCCGCCTTCAGCTGGATCAAATAGCCAGAGGCAAAGCGGCTGGCCAGACCCAAATGCCGCAGCATCTGGCACAGCAGCCACGCCATATCGCGGCAGGATCCACTGCGTTTGTCCATGGTCTCTTCGCAGGATTGCACACCAGGTTCCAAACGAATGCCATAGGCCAGATGATGATGCACCCGTTGGTTCAGGGCCACCAGAAAATCAATGGTGGGGGTTTTGGTGCGGGGCACATCGGATAAAAAGGTCGTTAGCAGCGGCCCGCGTTCTTTGATTTCCAAATAGGGGATCAGCTCTTCGGCGGTGCTGGCATCATAAACAAAGGGAATGTGCTCCGCGGTGTCTTCCAGGAAAAAATCAAAGGGATTAAACACACGAATGTCGGTGACCAGATCCACCGTAACCTGCAAAAAACGGGTGGGCTCCGGAAACACAACGCGGGCCAAGTGGTTTCCAAAAGGATCCTGCTGCCAGTTTAAAAAATGGGGCTTGGGCGTGACCTGCAAGCTATAGGATTCAACCAACGCCCGCGCATGGGCGGCCGGACGCAGCCGAATGGTCTGAGGCCCCAGCATAATCGGGCGATCATAATCATATCGGGTAACGTGGTGCAGGGCCGTCAACAAAGTCATACGCCACCATAGCGAAGGGAGGGGCAGGCGGCAAGGGGAAGGTTGGGATGCATCAAACCGACAACGCCATCAAAAATCAAGGCATATCCCCGCCCGAGAAGGAGGCGCTGCCTCTGAAAGAATCCCGCGACGCCAGCAAGGTCGGCGCAGAACGTTGCTGTGTGGCCACAGGCAGCCACGCCGTCATCTGTTGACCCACAACGGGTTTCATATCGGGAAAATACAGCTGCTGCAGGCTGCTCAGGCGCTCGGGTCTGGTCAGATAGGCCATTTCTGCTTTTAAAACATGCAGATTTTCCTGACGTTGGGCAATCTGGCTGTCCAGATCCGCAATCTGATCCTGCATATCTTTGACGTTTAATTTCAACGTGTAAAGGCCCAGCATGGCAAACACAAGAAGCCCCCAAGAGAAAACGCGCAGCCAAGAGATCATAAAACCATCCTTTTTTTATTGTGCTTGCATTACAGGTGATAAACGCTCCAAAGCCCGCAATTTTGCGGATCTGGCCCGTGGATTTTTTGACACTTCGTCATCGCTGGGCGTGATGGCCCGCGGTGTCAGGACCTTGGCCGCCAAAGAGACCACGGGGGAAAACAGGGCCGGATCATGGCGGTTGGTGGCGGGCGCTTTGCCATGCTGCGCAAAAAAGGTCTTCACAATCCGGTCTTCCAGGGAATGAAACGTCACCACCACCAACCGCCCGCCGGCTTTCAGTAGGGTATAGGCCACATCCAGCGCCTCTTCCAAACGCTCTAATTCTTGATTCACATACAGGCGCAGAGCCTGAAAAACACGGGTTGCCGGATGGGTGCGGGTGGGCACGGGGCACAGGGCGGCGATGCATTCCGCCAGCTGGGTTGTGGTGACAAAGGGGGTCAGGGTCCGCTTTTTCACAATCTCACGGGCAAAGGCTTTGGCCCGAGGTTCCTCGCCCAAGGTGCGAAACACGTGGGTCAGCTCGGCGGGGGACATACTGTTGACAACGTCGGCGGCGGATATCCCCTCGGTGGGATTCATGCGCATATCCAGGGGGCCCTCGCGCATAAAGGAAAAGCCACGTTCGGCCTGATCCACTTGCATGCTGGATATGCCCAAATCAAAAACGATGCCATCAATGGCGCCCTTAAACCCCTGTAAGGTTTGACCCATGGCGCTGTAACATTCAGAATGCATCCTCATGTTGGGATAGGAGGCTTGCAGCGATTCTGCCACCGGCACAACAAAGGGATCCCGATCAAAGGCATCCAAACGCAAAACCCCCGATTTCAAAATGGCGCGGCTGTACCCCCCCGCCCCGAATGTCGCATCCACATAATGTCCGGTTGGCTTGGGATCCAAATGCGCCATCACCTCAGTCAACATTACGGGGATATGCATGATTAATCCCCGCGGCGCAGCGATAGGTTTTGGCTTTTGGCGCGGGCGCGGGCGTCGGCCTGATGCGTGGCAAAGGCCTCCGGCGACCACAACTGAAACATACGCCCTTTGCCCACAAAGGCCACGGATTCGGATAAACCCGCATGATCCCGCAAATCATCGGTCAGGGTGATGCGCCCCTCTGGATCAAAGGCCAGCGGTACGGCATCGGCAAAAATGCTGTCCGTTAGGGCATCCCGTTCATCGGAAAACAGGGGCAAATGGTCCACTTGGGCGCACATGGCCTCCATCTGGTCCATGCCACAGCCCTCCAGGGCCGAATGTTTATAGGAACGAAACAAAACCACCCCCTGAAACGATGTGCCGGAAATCGACGCGCGAAAAGGGGAAGGCACGGACACGCGCCCTTTTTTATCAACTTTATTGATAAACGTTGATAAAAACAGCATAAAACCCAAAATTAAGACCCGCTTTTTTTAAAAAGACACGCGCCCTATCCCAAGGACAAGACGCGCAGTTGAAAAAGCAGAGTATCGTTATTGTTGTGGACCATGATGGGATAGCATGGGATAATATGGGTGTCAATGGGAAAATTGAGTCCATAGAGAAGAAAAAATAGGACCCGCACGATAAATCCCTCAGCGCCCTTCCCCTTAGGGGGAAAGGGTTGGAATTCATAGAGAGCAGAGAACAAGAAATAAATCCCCACTGCCATGGGGGGCGCGGGGACGCTCAGGGCGCTTTGATATCCTCAATAATCACCTGAACGCTGGGTGTGTGACCCCAGGTATCTTTTTTCAGGGTGCCTGCCACCGAAAGCCGTTTTCCGCGATGGTTTAACAGGGTCTGACCCATGGGATGATCGGCGCAGCGAAAGGCAATGGCCTTGGTTGACCATGATCGATCAGGGTCTTTCAGTTGGCATCGCACGTGCGCCCCCCCCACAACATCCGCAAAGGACACCACCACATTGGGGAAGGCAAAACGCGGCTGTGGATTCCCCACACCAAAGGGGGAAAGACGTTCAATCTGATCCACCAAGCCGATATTCGCCGCCGTCAGGGGCAGGGACAAATCCAAATCCAGCAGGGGGCGGATGTTCTCCCGCGCAACCACATCACCGATGCGGGATTCAAAAAAGGCCTCGGCCTGCGGCATAGCGTTTTCTTCCACGCTAAACCCCCCCGCCATGGCGTGGCCGCCGCCGGCCAGCAGAATGCCCTCTTGCCGCGCCGCCAAAATCATTTGCCCCAGATGCACCCCCCGAATGGACCGACAGGATGCCTTGGCCCCGCCTTTGCCATCCCCCGCCAGAACGATGGCGGGTTTGTGGTAGCGATCTTTCAAACGGCTGGCCACAATCCCAATGACCCCCGGATGCCAAGTGGGGCCGTAAACCCAAATCAGGCTGCCCGTGCTGCCCTCGGCCTGACGAATGGCTTGATCCAGAATGTCAGCCTCGATGGCTTTGCGTTCGCTGTTGTGCAGGGCCAGGGCTTGGGCGTACAGCAAGGCCTCCTGCGCATCGTCACAGCTCAGCAGTTTGGATCCCATATCCGACTGCCCCACACGCCCACCGGCGTTGATGTGGGGGCCCAAAATAAAGCCCAGATGATAGGGGCTGGGGGCTTCATCCAAACGCGCCACATCCGACAGGACCTTCAGCCCTGTGTTCATGCGCCGCCCCAAAATTTTTAATCCCTGTGCCACAAAGGCGCGGTTGATTCCATGCAGCGGCACCACATCACACACCGTGCCCAGCGCCACAATATCCAGCAGCAGCAGCAAATTGGGCTCGGGCTGGGTTTCAAAAAACCCTTGCTGTTTCAGGGTTTGATTCAGCGCCACCAAAAACAAAAACGTCACTCCCACCGCCGCCAGATGGCCGCAGGGGCTGGTTTCATCCAGACGGTTGGGATTCACCACAGCCACCGCCGGCGGCAAAGCGCTTTCCCCCACGTGGTGATCAATAACCACAACATCCAGCCCCAAATCCCGCGCATAGCCCAGTGCATCATGGGCCACAATGCCGCAGTCCACCGTTATAACCAGTTTGACCCCCCGTGCCTTCAATGTATCGAACGCCCCGCGGTTGGGCCCATACCCTTCGGCCATGCGGTCAGGAATGTAAACGATCAACGATCGCCCCAGCATAGCCATATACCGTTTCAACAACGCCGAAGACGTGGCCCCATCCACATCATAATCCCCAAAAACGGCGATGGATTCCCCGCTCTTTAGGGCCGCCACCATCCGGTCTACGGCGCGGTCCATATCCATCAGGTGAAAGGGATCGGGCAGCAGCTCTTTCAGCCGCGGATTCAAAAAAACCTCCGCCGTGTCCAGCGCAATGCCCCGAATGGCCAGCAATTTCCCCACAACCTCGTGAACCCCATGCCGCTGGGCCAACGCCAAGGCCGTGCGATCCGAAAACGGCTTAAACGACCACAGTCGGCCCGTCAACGACAGGGTTTCATCCAAAAGATCCATAGAACGTTCCCCAAAAGAAAGGTATCATAGCAAAGTTTACAGGAAGGAACAGGGGGGATGAGGGGTGTTTGGTTTTAAAAAAAGGGTGAAAAGGCGGGGTTGGGGCAGCAGGATTTGTCTTGTGGGTCAAGGGCGAGACCCGAAAAAAGTGGCCGAAGGCCAAGCCCCGTAGGGGCGGCTTTTTTTGGGCGAGGCGAAGCGTACCCTTGAGGCGCAAGGCAAATTCTGCTGGGTGGGAGCCTTTTCTTCGGGGGAGAGCGCGGCTCCCACCCACACACTTTATCTTTGGGCCTCAAGGGGTCCGCTGCGCTGAGACGAGAAAAATCATCCTCGCACGCCGCTTTTTCAAGCGTCGCGCTGCGGTATTTTTCCCGCCTCACCCCTTGACCCCCAAAGAAAAGTGTCCCGCCCCGCCGCGCTTTATGATCGTTGATGCAAAGATAAAGAAAGGAACACAAATGACCAACCGCTACGCACGCCAAACCGTGTTGCCGGAATTGGGGGCTGATGGGCAGGACCGGCTGAATCAGGCCTCGGTGCTGTGCGTGGGGGCGGGGGGCCTGGGCTCGCCGGCGTTGCTGTATTTGGCGGCTGCGGGCATTGGCCGCATCGGGATTGTGGATCATGACAGGGTGGAGATCAGCAATTTACAGCGGCAGATTCTCTTTACCGAGGCGGATATGGCCAAAAACAAAGCCGAAACAGCGGCCCAAAAACTCTCCGACCTCAACAGCCATACCCGCGTGGATGCCTATCCTGTGCGCCTGACGGCGGCCAACGCGTTGTCGTTGATGGCAGAGTATGACGTGATTCTGGATGGCACGGATACGGTGGCCAGCAAATTTTTGCTCAACGATGCCTGCGTGCGCCTTGGCAAGCCCTTGGTTCATGCCTCCATCTTGGGGTTTCAGGCGCAGGTGTCTGTGTTTTGGGGACGTCATGGCCCCTGCTATCGCTGCCTTTACCCCCACCCCCCCAAAGGGTATGTTGCCAACTGCGCCGAAGCCGGCGTCATAGGGGCCATGGCGGGCATGGTGGGTGCTGTGCAGGGGCTGGAGGCTTTAAAAATGGCCCTCGGGTTGGCGTGGTGTCACAGCCACGGTCTGGACCCCCTGCTGGGGCGGGTGTGGTTGCTGGATGCCCGCAGCATGAACAGCCGTCTATTGACACTCACCAAAACCCCCTCTTGCCCCGTGTGTGCGGCGGATACAGCGTCCATTGTTTTGGACGATGGACATGATGCAGTCTGCCAGAGTCGTGACGTTCAGGGCATTGCTGCGGATGATGCGCAGCACTGTTCCCCAGATACCGTGTTTTTGGATGTCAGGGAAGATGCCGAATGGCGGGGTGGTCACATTCTGGGGGCCCGTCACCTGCCGCTGGGGCGGTTGCTGGCCGAGGGGGAGGGTCTGGACGATTTGCCCCTGAATGCCCCCATCGTGGTGTATTGCCAGCATGGTATCCGCAGCCTAACCGGTGCCAGCCATTTGCAGCGTCTGGGGTATACCAACGTTTCCCATCTAGAGGGTGGATTTGTGCGCTGGCCCCAAAGCGCCTAAGCCCCCGTCACCAGATGCAGGATCTTTAACAGCGGATCATCCGCCGGCAAAATGTTGTGTCCCTGCAGTTCGGATAATCGCAGCCACATCAGGGGTTGTCCCTCCAACCCCTCAGGCGTTCCCGACCATTGATGACAGCGATAGGCCAACATCAGAATGTTGCCGTCCTGATAGGTGTGTTCAATAAATGTCAGGGGTTTCAAATCCTCAGGGTCCACGGTGATGCCCAGTTCCTCTTTCAGTTCCCGCACCAGACCGGCGCGGGGGGATTCCCCCTCATGAATCTTTCCCCCTGGGAATTCCAGATAGCCTTCCCATGACTTGCCCGCCGGACGCTGGGCAAACAAAAACCGTTTCTGCGCATCCATCAGAATGGCGGCCCCCACCAATGTCAGGCCCCCGCCCAAGGTCTGATGCATGATGTTAACTCCGGTAACTGGCGTTAATGTCGATATAGGCATGGGTCAAATCACATCCCCATGCATGGCCGCGGGCCGATCCCATCCCCAAATCAATGTCAATACGGATCTCGTCTTCTTTCAAATGCTGCGCAAAAGGGGATTCGTCAAAGGGGGTGATGCGCCCCTCTGATACCACCAACGGGTGCCCCCCCAGCTGTACGGTCAAGCGGGCGGGATCCAGTGCCACGCCGCTTTTGCCAATGGCGGCAACAATCCGGCCCCAGTTGGCATCCTCAGCGGCGATGGCGGTTTTGACTAAGGGCGATTCGGCCACCGCCATGGCCACGGCTTTGGCATCAAGGGTGCTGGCGGCCCCCGTAACGGTGACGGTGATCAGCTTACGGGCGCCTTCTCCGTCACGGATAATCTGCAGGGCCAAATCTTGGCAGACGTGGGTCAGGGCCGCTTCAAACGCCAAATGATCCTCCGGTGTTAAGGGCACCACCCCCGTGGCCGCCAGCATCAAACTGTCGCTGGTGGAGGTATCCGTATCCACAGAAATGCAATTAAACGTCTGATCCGCCGCCCGCGTCAGCATGGGCTGCAGAATATCAGGATCAACGGCCGCATCGGTGACAACGTAACTCAGCATGGTGGCCATGTTGGGTTTGATCATGCCCGATCCCTTGGCAATGCCATTGAACGTCACAATGGCCCCGCTGGGCAAATGCACCTGATGTGTGGCCCGTTTGGGATAGGTATCGGTGGTGGCGATGGCATCGCTGGCGGCGTCCCAGCCTTCGGGCTTGGCACTGGCAATTAGGGCGGCATGGTGGGGCAGGATGCGGGCTACGGGAAAGGGCTCCCCAATGATCCCCGTGGCACTGTGGGCAATCTGATCAGGGGAGCAGTGCAGGTGGTTGGCCAGATCCGCAGCGATGGCCTCCACCGCGTCATAGCCTGCTTTTCCCGTAAAGACGTTGGCATTGCCCGCCACAATGGATATGGCGCGGACAGTTCCGCCAGCGGCCACGCGGCGGCTGTGTTTCACTGACGGCGCGGCGGTGGCAGACAGGGTAAACACACCGGCAAAACTGGCCGGACGATCAAACACAAACAGCGTCACATCGTCGCGCCCCTGATACCGCACGCCCGCGGCGGCCGTGGCCACACGCACCCCCGCCATGGGGGGCAGAGAGATTATGCTTTTGGGGGCAAGGGGAGAACGCGTCAACGCCATAATGGTTCTTTCGTTTTTGCAGATCCGTTGTTAAGATGGCCAACATTGAAAAACGTTTTGCCCGTCATGTCCACAGAAAAATCCAAAGACACCCACCCCACGCGCCGCGCTGTTGCCGATGGGATCGAGCCCTTGCTCTATGAAGCCATCCCCGTTTTGGATCATGGCTTTGTGCGGGTGATTGATTATATGGGCAATGATGCCGCCATCACGCAGGCCGCCCGCGTGTCTTACGGCAGTGGCACCAAACAGGTGCAGCAGGATCGGGGGTTGATTCGGTATTTAATGCGCCACTGGCACACCACCCCGTTTGAAATGTGTGAAATCAAATTGCACGTCAAACTGCCCATCTTTGTGGCCCGTCAGTGGATTCGTCACCGCACGGCCAATGTGAATGAGTATTCCGCCCGCTATTCCATCATGGATAAAGAATTTTATCTGCCCAGTCCCGAACACTGCGCCCCCCAATCCCAAAACAACAAACAGGGGCGTCAGCCCGATCCCCTGTCCCCCCAGCGCACGGCGGAGGTTCTGGAGATCTTAAAACAGGACGCCACGCGCTGTTATGATGATTACATCGCCCTGATGAACACGGACGAGGCCGGCCATGTCCTGAACGAAGGCACCGAGGGTCTGGCGCGAGAGCTGGCCCGCATGAACCTGACCCTGAATTATTATACCCAGTGGTACTGGAAAATTGATCTGCACAATCTGTTTCATTTCCTGTATTTGCGGGCGGACCGTCATGCGCAGTACGAAATTCGGGTCTATGCTGATGTGATTTACGATATTGTCAAACAGTGGGTGCCTGTGGCGGCAGAGGCCTTTGAGGAATACCGCCTGCACGGCGCCCACCTGTCCAAAACCATGGTCACCATGGTGCAAAAACTCTGGCGCGGCGAGCCCGTGGATCAAGCCACATCCGGCCTATCCGCCCGCGAGTGGGACGATTTTATGGCGGTGGTGGAGCCGTAACGGGGGACAGAGGACAGATAGATGAGAGGGTGTTCCCTCTCCCGCTTGGGGGGAAATGGTGTTGGGGGTTGGTCAATAACACTAAAAAAACTAAAGATTGTTTAATAAAAAAGATGGTGTTATAGTTGGGTGTGATTCAAATAGCATAGTATTGTTTTAAGTGGGGCATTGATCATGAGCGTTTTGGCGACACAACAACAGACAGCTGCACCGGCCAATACCATTGTGCGCTTTTCTAGGAGCTCTCCCTCTCCTACAGCTGAGGCCCCCACAGCGACGAATAATAATTTTCTTGCAAAGAGCGTTCTTACCATTTCCGCTGTCCTGAATCGAGAAAACTTGGAGGCCTTGTATAGATTGCTTAGTGGTCGGCATTTTGATCCACAGCGTTTGCCGTATGGAAGTTATAATGATCATCAGGATTTGACCCGTCAATGCGAGGGGGTATTGGGCAGTGTAACTATAAGAACAAGTCCGGAGTCTAATAATTCCATAGGGCCAAGAACAGTTTTTTCCACCGCCTATGGTAATGATATAAGCGGTTTTCTTGAGGCGAAAATCACCGATACCACGGCAAGACTTGAGGCAGCGAGAAACAATCCAGAGAATCCTCGCTTAGAAGCGGAGGCTCGTGAGGCTGTTTACACAACAGTGGCGGTCGCCTATGGAAATCAAGAGGTTCGGGATTTGCTATCACAAGAAGGGCAAGATGGACTTGTGGCTATAGAGAATCAGTATTGCCAGACGTATGGGGACAACGTCCGTCCTATTAGTATGAGCCAAGGATAAGCCTCCCCTTTCTCTGGGCTTTCTGCTTGTTCCCCGTCCCCCCTCATCCCCCAAACACAGGGCGCACAATTTCCACCGCATCCCCGGATTTTAAAACGGTTTTTGACCAATCAGAACGGGGAACCACAACGCCTTGATGGGCCATGGCTAGGCTTTGGGCGGGATCATGGCCCAGATGGGTTAAAAGGGCCTCCAGCGTATCCACGCCCTCGGGCACTGTGACGGACTCACCGGAAACGGTCAGGCAAACCGGCATGGCTAAGCCACCAAAATATCGGTCCACAATTCGGCTTCGTCGGGCTCGGGGCTTTCTTTGGCAAAGGTCACGGCTTCGGCCATGATCTCTTTGATGTCTTTATCAATGGCGCCCAAATCAGCCTCGGTGATGCCCTGTCCCAGAATCAGGGAACGCAGGGTTTCAATCACATCATGCTTTTCCTTCATGCTTTCCAGTTCTTCCTTGGTGCGGTATTTGGCGGGATCCGACATGGAATGGCCGCGGTAACGATAGGTTTTCATCTCCAAAATGACGGGGCCCTTGCCGCTTTTGCAGTGGGCCACGGCCTCTTTGGCGGCTTCATAGACAGTTAGGACGTTCATACCATCCACAGCCCACCCAGGAATATCAAAACCAGCGCCGCGACGGTATAAATCGGTGGTGCTGCTGGCCCGCGCCACAGAGGTTCCCATACCGTACTGGTTGTTTTCAATGACATAAATTACGGGCAGTTTCCACAGGCTGGCCATGTTAAAGGACTCATAAACCTGTCCCTGATTCACCGCCCCATCCCCCAGATAGGTCACACAGACATTGTTTTGTTTGCGGTATTGGTAATTAAAGGCAATGCCCGTGCCCAAAGGCACCTGAGCGCCCACAATCCCGTGGCCCCCAAAGAAATTCTTTTCCCGCGAAAACATATGCATGGACCCGCCTTTACCGCGGGAATAGCCATCACGCCGTCCGGTTAATTCAGCCATAACCCCTTTGGGATCCATACCACAGGCCAACATATGCCCATGATCGCGGTAACTGGTGATGATGGCATCATCAGGGGTCAGCGCCGCCTGCATCCCCACAACCACACCCTCTTGGCCGATATACAGGTGACAGAATCCGCCGATCAAACCCATACCATACAGCTGGCCGGCCCGTTCTTCAAAGCGCCGGATCGCCACCATATCCCTGTAAAACGACAACAACACATCGCGACTGTAGGGGAGTTTTTTTGCCATAACGGAATCCTTTGTCTAATGTCCTGACCCTTGTTTTAATCCCACCAGAATGTTTTGGCAAGGGCAGAGACAGAAGGGAGACACAGAGGACAGAAGGATGGGTTTACCCCCCATGCGAAAGGGCTGGGGGGGCTGAAGTCAAACCACAGAAAGCGTTAATCGGCGTCCCCTTCGGATCGTGTGGTGCGGCGAAATTCATAGGCGACTTCTTCAATGCGCTCAAAGAGTTTTTTCATGCGCTGTTCTTTGTCCTCTAAAAACGCTTTTTTCTCTTCGTAATCAGCATTAAAGGCTTTGCGCTCTTCATGAAGACGCTCTTCCATATCCTGAACATCCTTCTGACGCAAACGCAGGACTTTTTCGCGGGCGGCTAGGGTGGACTCTCTGTCCTCCAGAACCTGTTCCCAGCTGCTGAGATCTCCAAAATGTCTGGTTTCTTTGGTCTGGTTTTCGCCTTGGTTCATGGAGACATCCTTTGGGTTTTGGGAAGATTCTAAGGGTGCGGTGAAAGGGTCTTTAGCCTCTTCTCCTTTGGTCATCGGGGAAGAGAGAAACGATCGAATATCATCTGTCAAATCCTTATTTTCCTCTGGGGAAACAAAAACAGGGTGGGTTTGTTCTGCCAAAGCGTGAAGTGCTTTTTCCATATCTTGTTCTTCTTCATCAGTCATTTGAGACTCTGCGCGTCTGAGGATCTCTTCGGCCTCAGAAGGCATCTCTTCGTTAGCACCATCAAACCGATAATACCGCACTTTGGTTTCCGTGTTCTCGTCTTCTTTTTCAAACAGGGGTTCTGCGATGGTATCAGTGGATTCAGACGGATTGATGTTCATAAAGACCTCTTGGGATGGGGATTCAGAAGGAGCGTCTAGGGCAGGCGATAAGACAGAAGTATGTTCAGGACCCTCATTCATAACGTCATCTATCTCAGCGTCATCTTTTTGGACAGGCTGACAGGGTACATCCAGTTTTTCACAGGCTTGGACAACTTTGAATACCTTTTTTTCCAAAGGGGATTTTGTGGAATCAGTCGGATTGGTTTTCATGGTAATCTCTTGGGATGAGGGTTCAAAAGGAGAATCTGTCGCAAGGGGTAAAACAAAAATACGATCCCAATCCTCATCCGTAATTTCAACAGTGTTCGGATCATCTTTTGGGACATTTCGGCATGGCACATTAAGTTTTGCACAGGCCGCCATAACCTTGAACACCTGATCATCGTGATTGTAAACCCAGACCTGGCGCTCTTTGTCATAAACAAACAAACGCCAAAGGAGATCTCGGTCCTTAGAAAAATTAGAAAAATTGGAAGGATGAGACGGATTCATTTTGAGTATTTATTTATAATATCTCAACCTTTTACCACAAACAAAAAAAGAAAGCAATAGTTTTTTAACCAAATAAAAACCAAAAAAGAAAATTGATTCAGAAAAAAAGGTAACTGCTCCATAACTGACCCATTAAAAAAAGCGCAAATTGAAAATATGGCGGGAAACTCTGGCGCGCTCGATTGGACTTGAACCAACGACCCTCAGATTCGGAATCTGATACTCTATCCAGCTGAGCTACGAGCGCTTTTTCCTAAACAAGCAAGACCAAAACTATATAAGATCTTTCCCATCAGAGCAACATTTTGTATCATGGGCCATGATTCGGGATTTTTTCTCTTACCTTGCCGCTTTTTTCAGTCATTTTATGACGTTTTTTGTGGTTGGGATTATCTCTGTGGCGGTGAATCTGGATCATAAAGAACACGCCAGTGTTTTTTTGGAATCCTTGATCCGGCAAGCCCTTCCCCTGCTGATACCAGCGGATTTGTCGGCGCAAACCCTGAATGTGGCTTGGGATGTACAGGCCAACACCCTGCGGATGCGTTTGGATCATGTCACCATTATTGGCCATGATGTGCCTGTTTATGCGGATATTCGCCGCGTTCAGGTGGATATGTCCTATGGTTTTGACTATTCCCACTTGGTTATGGTGGATCGTTTGTTTCTGGATGCGCCCCATGGTTACGTGACGGCGGATGAAAAAACGGGGGGTGATGGGGGATTGTCCTTGCCCCCTGTGCGCCTTGGGGGTCTGCCCTTGCGGGAAATGGACATCCGGCAGGGATCCTTTGTGATTAAAACCCCCACCGGTGAAAAAAAACTGGATGGTTTTTCCGCCGCTTATGATGTGATTGGTCCCCAGGAAAGCCGCCTGACTGCCCAGGGAACCTTTCGCCAAGATCAGGCCATAGTGCCCTTTTTTATGCAAGGCCGCGGCACGCTTAACACTCAGATGCTGGAAACCTTGGCTGTGTCTGTGACGATGGATCAGGCTGTGGTTCCGGCCCCCTCGGACACCAGCGCAGCCCCGTTGACCCTGCGCGGGGCAGGGGCCTTGATGTTCGATTTAAAACACAAAAAAGCCACGGTGACCCAGCCCCTGACCCTGACCATGGGGGACACCACCCTGACCCTAACTGGGCAAGCCACGCCGCAGGCTGTGGATGTTCGGGCCCGCTTGCAACGCTTGCCCATGGCCCACTTGGCGCCCCTGTGGCCCGATGATTTGGCGGCAGGGGCAAAGGACTGGGTAACCGCCCATATCCCCGAAGGACAGGTAACGGATGCAACCTTGGATGTGTCTTTACAAAGCAATCCAAAACAAGCGTTTGAGGTTAAAACTCTGAAAGCCACCGTCGCCCTAAGCGGGGCCAAAATTGCCTATCTGCCCCAAATGACCCCTATAACCGGTTTGCAGGCCACCCTTCAGTTTGATCTTTCGGGGATGAAGGGCACCATCAAACAGGCCATGATGGGCAAAACCCCCTTAACCGGCGGCAGCGTGGACATCACGGGATTTGACAAAGATCTGCAAGCCATCCTGATTAAGGCCCAGTTGACAGGCCCGCTGAAGGAACAAACGGCGGAAATTATGCGGGCCATCCCTAAGGATTTTAAAGACGCAGGCCTAACCCAAGACACCTTTGCCGGCGATGCGGTGACAAAACTTTCCGTGGGCTTTCCGTTAATTGATGAACTGGCGTTTTCGGATGTGACGTTGTCCGCCGAATCCCAAGTTCAGCGTTTTACCATGACCCACGCCGATCTTCCCCTGCCCATTCGGGATGGCAATTTAAAAATCAAATTTAAAAACAATATTTTGGATGTTCAGGGCCAAGTTTTGGCCAAAGGCATCCCCGCCGATGCGGTGTTTCAGGGGGATTTTCGGGGCGAAAAAGCCAAAACAGCCATCACCGTGGATGCCGTTGTTCCCGCCTCGTTTGTTGTTCCCCATCTGCCCTCTATGGCCATGGTGACGGGGGCAGGGCGGCTGCATTTTGAACAACAGCAAGACAGGGGCAAGCCCAGCTCTGTCATGACCTTCGATGCCAAAGACATGGGCATCAGCCTGACCACGCCCACGTTTGTGAAGCCCAAGGGCGTGCCGCTGACTGCCACTTTGAAAGGAAACTCAGCCCAGCGGACCTTTGATGTTCAGGGGGAAAAGGGGACAAAAGCCACCGGCGTCATTCAAAACACGGATGACGGAATCACCCAGGTGCGTATCGATGCCTTTACGTTGGGGGACAATGATGTTCGCGCCCTCATCACAGACAACAAGGGCCATCTTGAGGTCGATGCCACCGCCCAAGTTGTCGATTTAAAAAACTTTGGTACAGGACACCCCGAAGGCTTTGAACCCCCCGAGGGCAACGTTGATGTGTTTGATTTGCCAGAATTAACCTTGCGGGCACAAAGCAAGGTCGTGCATTTGGCAGACCATGATGTTTTAAACGTGGTGTTGGACACCAAAATGCATAACGATGCCATTGAACGTCTTTCCCTGTCCGGACAATCGAGCGCCAAAAAGCCGTTTAACATTGCCCTAAACCCAGAGGGAACCTCTGTGGCTGTGAATTCAGAGGACACAACGTTTTTAACCGAAGCCCTCGGCCTTCAGTCCCGTCTGGAAGGGGGAACCCTGAAAGCCACTATGGCTCCCCTAACGAAGGGGCGCCTGAGCCCCCAAACCAAAATTCACTTGGAAATGGATCAGGTTACCCTGAAACGTGCCCCCGTGTTTAGTCGTATTCTCTCTCTGGCCTCCCTTTCTGGTCCGCTGGAACTGTTAACGGGACAGGGGATGCTGATGCATAAAATCAATCTGGATGCCCGATTGGGGAAAGAGACGTTTTTCATCGACAATCTGGAAATGAAAAACGCATCCCTTGGGGTGTTCTTTACAGGAAAGATGGGCCTGAATGATGACAGCATCGTGGGCAAGGGGGCTTTGGTTCCCGCCTACGCGCTTTCCCGCATTGTGTCGTCCATTCCCTTGTTGGGGGGGCTTTTGACCAATGCCGACAAAGGCATCATTTCCATTTCCTTTGGCCTGAGTGGCAAAATGGATGACCCTACCGTCACAGTGAACCCCTTAACCTCTGTCACCCCAGGGGCGCTGCAGGATCTCTTTGGTATGGGCCGGCGAGAGCCGGATAAAGAGACCAAAGATCAGGGGAAACCATAATAGGCCCCTAGGCCTGTTCATTTCTGCCAGAACCTAACGATTCTGCGTCATTCCGGACCAGCGAGCGATCGCGAGCGCCGAGCCGGAACCCAGCGCAAATGCCAAAACGCGAAGCGTTTTGTTCCTTGTTCTAAAAAAATATATCGGCAAAAGGCTGCACCTTTTGACAGTGGCGCTGGATACCGGATCAGCGGTCGCTGCGCTCCCTTGTCCGGTATGACGATGCATAGACATGAACAGCCCTGAATAGGTCCCCCATGCATTATGCGTTAGGGTAAACAAACAACTGGTCCACAGGCATAGGATGATAGGGAATCTCTGAGGGTTTTGCCGAAGACACCCGTTGTTCATACAGGTGCTGGATCAAAGACCAGCGGGCAGAAAGGGCCGTTTGGCACCCCGCATCCCACGTGATTACGGCATCGTTTGGCAGGCGATCCAAAACAGACACCAACGGCCCATGAAACAGGGGCAACCAGTGTTCCATCCCGGGAAAGGACTCTCCGGCGTCGATGGCCTGATACAGGGGGTCTTTGGCATATAACCCCTCAGAGAGAACGCGGTAATCCTCCTTAAACTGCTGAATGGTGGCATTTGTCAGGATGACTTCGCTGACGGGGGACAGGGTGACGCTTTTTAAGGATCGCACGGTGCATTGGGACAAAGGATCAAAGGCCCGCAAACTTTCCAGCGTATCTCCAAACCGATCCAAACGCACAGGATGGGCGGAAAAAGGGGGGAACACATCCACAATCCCGCCGCGAAAACAGAACTCCCCCCGCTGGCGGACAGTGCTGGCCCGCCTATAGCCGCCGTCACAAAGCCAGCTTTGCAGGGCCGCATCTGGCACCGTATCCCCCACGCGCAGGGTATGGATTTGACCTGTAAAAAACGACGCCGGCGCCACCTTTTGCATCAGGGACGCCACCGCAATGACCAGCAGGGTGGGGCGATCGGCAAAGCCCAAGGGCAAACGGGACAGGGTCCCCAAACGTTCCGCCATGATGTCACTGTCAGGGCTGATGCGGGAATACGGATCGGTATCCCACGGCGGCAGGCGCACCACACGCAGATCCGGATCAAAAAATTGAAAAACGCGATGGACATAATCCATGCGGTTTTCATCGCGGGCGATATAAACCAGCAACGTTTCCGCAGGGGTTTGCCCTCTGGCCTGCACAACATCATAAAGGGGACGGTCACTGTCCAGAGACATGGCTCAAAAATCCTAAACCGTTTCAAAACAACTGGACAGCGTATTCATAATATCCGGTTCGTTTAAAAAAAACGCATCGTGGCCTCGATCGGTTTGGATTTCCACAAAACTGACAGCATGGCCAGAGGCATTCAGGGCCTTGACAATCTGGCGCATATCCGCCGTGGGAAACAGCCAGTCGCTGGACAGGGACACAACATGATATCGGGTTTTGCCGGAAAACGCCTTGGCCAGCACCCCACCGTGATCAAAGGCCAAATCAAAATAATCCGTGGCCCGCGTCATATACAAATAACTGTTGGCATCGAACCGGTCCACAAAGGTGCTGCCCTGATAGCGCAGATAGCTTTCCACCTGAAAATCCGCATCAAAGCCATAACTCAGCTGGGCACGGTCTTGCAGGCTGCGCCCAAAACGCCGCTGCAGGGTTTGCTCTGACATATAGGTCACGTGTCCCGTCATACGGGCCACCGCCAGCCCGCGGCGGGGGATCACCCCGAATTCCCGATAACGCCCCCCGTGCCAATCGGGATCGGCCATGATGGCTTGGCGGCCAATTTCATGAAAGGCAATGTTCTGGGCGCTGTGACGGTGCGATGTGGCCAGCAGAATGATATGCCGCGCCGCATCAGGATAGGCCGAGCCCCACTGCAACGCCTGCATCCCCCCCATGGACGGCCCGATGATGGCTGCCAGCTGGTGAATGCCAAGGCCGCGAATCAAATCATATTGCATTTGCACCATGTCCCGTATGGTGATGGTGGGAAAATCAATGCCGTACTCTTTCCCCGTGGCGGGGTTAGGGCTGAGCGGGCCGGTGGATCCCGCACATCCGCCCAACACATTGCTGCAAATCACAAAAAAACGATTAGTATCAATGGCCTTTCCCGGGCCAATGGCCAGATGCCACCACCCCTCTTTTTCTGTTAAGGGATGAATCCCCATCAGATATTGATCGCCGGTTAGGGCATGACACACCAAAACCGCATTGCTGGCATCGGCATTCAGGGTGCCGTAGGTTTGATAGGCCAAACTCACCTCGGGCAACGTCACCCCGCATTGCAGGGTCCGCACCCCCGCATCATGCACCACGTGACGCAAAACATCAGGATTGTTATACAGAAAGGAGGGTTGCTTTGTCATAACAACCGTTTTATGCTGGGTCTATGGTGAATGCACGTCTTTTTTCACAATCTCTTTCGGATCTCAGGGCCCAAATCGATACCTGTGACGATGCCCTGATGGCTTTGCTGAAAAAGCGTATGCAGATTGTGGCCGATGTGGCCCATTTGAAAAAGGGTCAGCACGATGCCTTTATCCGCCCCGCCCGCGAAACCCAAATTTTGCGTCGTTTGCTGGCGGAATCTGGTCCCTTGTCTCCGGCGTTTGTCATGGCGGTGTGGCGCACCCTGATGATGGGGGCGCTGCAGTACGAAGACCCCTTTCGTGTGGGTTATGTGGGGGAAGAGGGCCTGAAACTCGGTATACAGCTGTTCGGGGCCATCACGCCCCATCATGGATTTTCGGGATATCCCGATCTTTTTCATGCCTATGCCAAAAACGATGTGCATTTTTTGATTTTGCCCCTGAAAAAAGCATCCTCTTGGTTGGGGTCCCTGAAAGATCTTTCGGGCAGCCTTTTGTTCCACCTGCCCCTGATGGCCACCTCCGCCGAAACGATGGAGGCTTTGGTTTGGGGAAAGGGCCTGCCTGAAAGCAGCGGTCATGATTTTTCCTGGTATTATCTCCCCAAAGGGACGACCCCTCTGATTCATGCCGCCATGGTGGCAGAAACGCCCGAAGGGTCCCTGTGGGCATCCGAAGAAACACAAGAAGACACACAGGGCCATTTTTGGGGTTATACCGGATTGTTGGCATAGAGACCAAACCCCCCATGGCCCTAAAAAATTTTCATCCTTTTTTATCCAAAGTGGCGGAGACGGCCCTGAAAAAACGGGGCTTTCCTAACGCGGATGTTTTTATGGAATGGCCCAAAATTGTGGGCCCTGATCTGGCCAAAACCACGTATCCCAAAAGTTTATCTTTCCCCACCAACAGCCGCCGCGACGGGACCCTGACGGTTACCACAGGGGGGGCCTTTGCCCTCACCCTCGAGATGATGCGCCCCTTGGTGCTGGAGCGGGTCAATCTCTATTTCGGCTATACCGCCGTTACCCGCCTGCGGATTGTGCAGACGTAGGGTGTTGTATTTTTTGACTCTGTCGTTTTTGCCCTTAAAGGAAAAACAGCATTGATCCACGAGACGATGCGTTGAAATCAGCGCCCATAATCAACCTCCTAGACTTATTCAGGCCTGTATGATAAGCTAGAAAAAAAGGGGAGTCCGCCTTATGATGCAGATAGGGGCTTTTGAGGCCAAAAATCGTTTTTCGGAAATTTTGCGCTGGGTTGCGCAAGGGGAAGAGGTCACCATTACGCGCCATGGTAAAGTCATTGCTGTCATCATGGACCCCCAGCAGGGATTGGCCCAAAAAGCGTCTCAGGCCTTTGGTCAGTGGGAATCCTTGGCGGGAAGCATCAAGGCAACCCCCGCTGAAATCGCCGCATGGGTGAAAGACGGTCGTCCATGAACAACGGAAAATTCCGGCATACTTTGCCTCTATGACCCTCACCCCCCTTCAGCATTATGTCACCAAAGAAAACGGCACCGAGCCGCCGTTTCAGAATCCGTATTGGAATCATAAGGAAGAGGGGCTGTATGTGGATGTGATTTCGGGCGAGGTTCTTTTTGCATCGATCCACAAATTCGATTCCGGCACGGGGTGGCCCAGTTTTACGCAGCCTGTGGATCCTAAAACCATTGTCGAAAAAACCGATACCACCCACGGGATGCGGCGCACTGAGGTGCGATCTGTGACCTCCGATGCCCATTTGGGGCACGTTTTTCCCGATGGGCCTGATGGGGGGAATCGGTATTGTATCAATTCCGCGGCACTGCGTTTTGTGCCCACGGCGCATTTAGAGGCCCAAGGGTACGGGGCCTATAGCCGTTTGTTTTCGTCCTGAAAGAGGATCACCTGCGTGTGATTGTGTTTGTTTTTGCGGCGATATAGTGATACAATATGCATTAAATTGATCTTTTTTGATCGGCGAGCGTTCCCGTGTCTTCCTTGCTCAATCATGATGTTCTTCAGGACCTTTTGCCCTATACCAAGCCGTTTCATGCGTTTGTTGTGGGGGATCCTTTGTTGCCCGATTGTCCGTTGGTGTATGCCAACCCTCTGTTTTTGGATCATACGGGATACACGATTGAGGAGGTTATGGGGAAAAACTGTCGCTTTCTTCAGGGCGAAAAAACCAACAAAGACACGGTATCCGTCATTCGTCACGCCATAAAAAGCCAAATCAATTTGCGCATTGATATTTTAAATTACAAAAAAGATGGCACGCCGTTTTGGAATCGTTTGGACATTCGCCATGTTCTGACGTCGTTTCGGCCAGAGCCCTATATTATCGGCATTCAAATTCCTGTGGCGTGGGATCAGATTTTTCGGGCCCCGATTTATGGGGGATCCTCGGCCATAGCACGGCCCCACCACCCATGGCAGGCCGGCACTGCACCGATTAAGACATAGGAACGCGGCGGGGTGGGACGGTTGTCTTTTGGCATCAAGGGGCGGGGCGGAAAAATACCGCAAGGTGAGGCCTCGGTAGAGGCTGAACCGAGGATGATTTTTTCGCACCGGCGCAGCGCACCCCTTGAGGCCAAAAGAGAACTGTGGGGGTGGGAGGCGCGTGGCCCGCAAGGAAAAGGCTCCCACCCAGCAGAATTGGCTTTGGGCCTCAAGGGTTCGCTTCGCCGAGGGGAAAAAAATCATCCTCCCTCGCTGCGCTCAGTCCGGTATTTTTTCCCCCTCGCCCTTGACCCCCAAACCCAATCCTGCTGCCCCACCCCGCCTTTTCCCCCTGACTTTACCCTCCACAACGCGGCCAAGCGCTTCCTCTCATCTTGCCCCGATGGCTTTGGTTTTGTATGGTGGGCTTTCTTTTGACGCAGAGATGATCAGGACGATAGGGATATGGACCAAAAACAAACACTGGTGATTGTGGATTATGGCTCTCAGGTGACGGCGTTGATTGCGCGGCGACTGCGGTTGTTTGAGGTGTTTTGTGAAATTGTCCCCGCCCACACCCCGCTGCAAACCCTTCTGGACAAAAAGCCATCGGGCATCATCCTTTCCGGTGGGCCCGCGTCGGTTCATGAAACCGGCAGCTTTCTGCCCGAGCCCGCCCTGTTTTCCGCGGGCATTCCTGTTTTGGGGATTTGTTATGGGATGCAGTCCCTCGTCCACGTCTTGGGGGGACGGGTGGAGAGTTCGCAAAAACGGGAATTTGGCCACGCGGACTGTTTTGTCACCACCTCCACCCGCTGGCTGGAGGGGATCTGGGACCAAGGCACGCCCCACACGGTGTGGATGAGCCACAGCGATCATATCGAAACCCTGCCCACCGGCTTTGTCACGGTGGCGCGGACCAGCAGCATTCCCCATGCGGCCATTGCCGATGAAGCCCGCCGCCTGTACGGCGTGCAATTCCATCCCGAGGTCATTCATACCCCCACCGGCGGGGCGCTGCTGGAATCCTTTGCGCGGCGCATTTGCGGCATGACCCAGCACTGGACCATGCGGGGATATCTGGAGGCCATGACGCCCCAAATCAAAGACACCGTGGGCAACCACAACGTGCTGTGCGCCCTTTCGGGGGGGGTGGATTCTTCGGTGACCGCCCTGTTGTTGCACCGGATTTTGGGCCCTCAGTTGCAGTGTGTGTTTGTGGACAATGGATTGCTGAGGTTAAACGAGGCCCAGCAGGTTTTGGACACCTATCGCACCACGCACCATCTGCCCATTGATGATGTGGATGCGTCGGCCATTTTTCTGTCGCGGTTGCAGGGGGTGGTGGATCCCGAAGAGAAACGCAAAATCATCGGCAAAACCTTTATTGACGTGTTTGACCAGCATATCCGCAGCACGGGCAAGACCTTTACCTTTTTGGCGCAGGGGACGCTGTATCCGGATGTGATTGAATCCACCTCCCCCTCCGGCGGGCCCAGTGCCACCATCAAATCCCATCACAACGTGGGGGGATTGCCGGAGACCATGAACCTAAAGCTGCTGGAGCCTCTGCGGATGCTCTTTAAGGACGAAGTGCGCCTCTTGGGGGCAGAGCTGGGGCTGGATCCCAGCATTTTGAACCGTCACCCTTTTCCTGGTCCCGGGCTGGCGGTGCGGATTCCCGATGCCATCACCCCAGAAAAGCTAAGCATTCTGCGCCAGGCCGACGCCATTTATATCCAAGCGCTGCACGACGCGGGGCTGTATCACGACATTTGGCAGGCGTTTTGTGTTCTGCTGCCCGTGCAAACCGTGGGGGTGATGGGGGATGCGCGGAGTTTTGAATCGGTGATTGCCCTACGCGCCGTGACCTCGCTGGACGGCATGACGGCGGAGAGTTATCCGTTTTCCCATGCCTTTCTGTCCCAGACGGCAAACAAGATCATCAACGCCGTGCGGGGGGTGAACCGCGTGGTGTATGATGTGACATCCAAGCCACCGGCCACCATTGAGTGGGCCTAACCCATGAAGATCACCTTGCTTGGCACCGGCAGTTCCAGCGGGGTTCCCATGATCGGGGGGAACTGGGGGGCGTGTGACCCCAACAACCCCAAGAACACCCGCCTGCGGGCCAGCGTCCTGATCGAAGATCAGGGCACCCGCATTCTGATTGATATGTCCCCCGATTTGCGGCAACAGTGCTTGAGGCATGCCATCACAGCCGTGGATGCCATCATTTTAACCCACAGCCACGCGGATCATTTGCATGGGATTGATGATGTGCGGGGGTTGAATGTGGGGGCGGGGGCGGCGTTGCCCCTGTTTTTGGATACGCGCACGGCGGACACCCTGCACCAGCGCTTTGATTACATTTTCGCCAAGCCCCTGACCCATCCGCCGTTTTACAAACCGGCCCTGATCCCGCAGATCATAACGTACAACCAGCCCCATCCTGTGGGAAACACCACCTTTATCCCGTTTCGCCAGC
>JBIIHL010000035.1:0-12874 GCA_044235825.1 Alphaproteobacteria bacterium
GCCACAGGGATCCTGTGGCCGCGGGGGCCTCCACCATGGGCGCTGGCACGGGAATGGATACTGGACGATAACCGGCGGTTTGTGTGGGGTTTTCGATGGTGGTCAGCTCCGGCGGTTCCCCCACGCGCGATGCCCGATCCAAAAACGACGCGCACGCCCCTAACGACAAACACAGACTGGCTAAAATAAAATGACGGATCACGGCAGGACTCCTTCGCTGGCCACCACAACGTTGGCCGATTGTTTGCCGCTGACCACAGCGGATATGACTTTTTTGCTGGTGAGATTCATCACGCGAATGACATCGCCCATGGCGCCATCATCCATGGCTTGACCTTGGGCGGTTAACCGCATTTGGTTGGTTTCCACCGTCAGGGTGATCAGTTCTTTTTTACGCACCAAAAGGGGGGCGGCGATGGCATTTTTCCGAATGATGGATCCCTCCCGCAGGGTCCGTTTGACCTCCATCCCCACCAAGGATTTCAGATCCACCACGGCGTTGCTGGACAGGTCCCGCTCGGGCACCGTGATGGTTTGCAAATCGCCCTCTGCAATAATCTCCCCCGTGGACAGGGCGCGGGCGGGGACGTAAACCTCCACCGTTTCTTCCTCAGCCATGGCCAAAGGGGAAAGGGTCATCAGCAACAAAAAAACGCTAAACAGATGTTTCATGGGATTTAAGCCTGATTTCGGGTTTGCATCATTTCATCGGTGGTTTTAATCACCTTGGAATTCAATTCATAGGACCGCTGGGCCTTAATCAGGTTGGTTAACTCGGTGACGGGATTGACGTTGGAACTTTCCAAAAACCCCTGATTGATTTTCCCAAAGCCCTCTGCCTGAGCCACATCCACAGTGGGGGCGCCAGAGGCAGGGGTTTCCAGAAAATACCCATCCCCCGTGGCCTCCAGCCCTGCGGCGTTGACAAATTTGGCCAATTCGATCTGGCCCACAACGGTGGGGGCGATCTGACCATCTTGCTTAACGGACACTTCGCCGGATGCGTTGATGGTGATATCAATGGCATTGTTGGGAATGCTGATGGTGGGTTCGACTTTGTATCCGTCTTTGGTGACGATTTCCCCCGCATCATTTAACTGCAAAGACCCCGACCGGCTGTAGGCGATATCCCCATTTGGCAACGTCACCTGAAAATATCCATCCCCCGTAATGGCCATATCCAACGGATTGCCCGTTTGTTCCAGCGTCCCCTGTTCCAGAATCCGGTAAACCGCGCCAGTTTTGACCCCCAGCCCGATTTGAATGCCCGTGGGCACCAGCGTATCGGCGTCACTGGATGTTGTGCCGACGCGGCGGAATTGTTCGTACATCAAATCCTGAAATTCCGCCCGCTGCCGTTTAAAGCCCGTGGTGGTCATGTTGGCGATGTTGTTGGAAATCACAGAAACGTTGGTTTCCTGGGCGGCCATACCTGTGGCGGCGATGTTTAAAGATTGCATAGTTGTGTTCCTAAGGTTTAGTTGCGACCACTTAATTTCCGGATGGCATCACGGATGCGTTCGTCTTCGTTGGTGACAATGCGCTCAGCCCTTTCATAGCCCCGTGCAATGTCCACCATTTCGGTTAGGGCCACCACGGGATTGACGTTGGATCCCTCGATCATGCCCTGCATGACCTGAACACCCTCGCGTTTGCCGTTGGGGCTAAGGGTGGGGGGGGCTTGATAGCGGCCGTCCTCCATCTTTTTCAGCAGCAGCTCGTTGTCAAATTGGGCCACCTGCATTTGGCCCACGTTGGCGGCATCCGCCAGAATGGTGCCATCGCTGGTGATGACGACTTGGCGGGCGGTTGTGGGAATGGACAGGGCGGCCCCCCCCTCACCCATCACAGAAAACCCCTGCGTGTTCACCAGTTGGCCCGTATTGTTGACGCGAAAACGGCCGTCGCGGGTATAGGTAACTTCCCCCGTGGTGGGATGTTTCACGGCAAAAAAGCCGGCACCCTGCAGGGCCACGTCATAGGTGTGCCCCGTTTCCTCCAGCGGTCCATTGGTCACATTGCGAACAGAACGCGCATCCTGAACATAGGAAACCCCCTGACTGCGGAAATTCTTTTGCAAAACCTCTTGAAACAAAGGCTTTTCTTCGCGGTACCCGTGGGTGTTCATGTTGGCCACATTGTTGGCCGTCATATCCATACGCCGCCGCATGGCATTCATATGGGACAGGGCAACATAAAGGGTTGAGTCCATAAAAAAAACCTTTCGATGATGGTTTTGTTTTTTTTCTAGGACTGTTGCAAAGGGTGTGCCAAGGCAGGGGACAGGTAACAGGGTCTTGACATTTATACTGTATATAGTATCATTTTAAACTATGACCCAACGTGAAAAGCTGATCCGGCAAATTCTCAACAATCCACAAAATGTCCGTTTTGTGGATGCGTGCAAGGTGGCAGAGGTTCTTGGTTTTGTTCACAAAGGGGGCAGGGGTTCTCATACCGCCTTTGCCAAAACGGGTGAGCCCATGGGGTTAAATTTTCAAAATCGCCAAGGGCTTATTCCACCCTATCAGGCACGCCAATTGATTGTCATGATTGAAAAATATGGAGACGATTGTTTATGAACCAAACCTATCCCATAGAAATTTTTTACAGTAAAGAGGATGCGGGGTATATCGCAACATTCCCTGATTTGCCAGGATGTTCGGCGTTTGGGGAGACTGAAAAAGACGCCCTCTCCGCCGCCCAGAAGGCCAAAGAGGCATGGATCGCCGCCCAAAATGCCGCCGGCAATCCCGTGCCCTTGCCGGCGGAAACCCATAAATTCAGCGGTAAATTTTTGGTGCGCGTCCCAAAGGATCTCCACGCCCACCTATCCCACGCCGCCCAGCGTCAGGGCGTCAGCCTGAACCAATATATCTTGTACCGCTTGGCGCAGTAGGGGGCGGACAAAAAAATATTTGATTTTTTAAGGAAAAGTCATACTATTGTGAAATTTAATTGTTTTCAATACATTGTGGGGACATAATGGAGAATTCTAGCTTTCCTTTCAGGGATTTTTTAAAAAACCACTCCCTTTATAAGGGTCTTTATTATTCATTATTTTCTAAGCCATTTTGTGACCGTCTCGTTATTGCGTTGGAGTTAAGGCATCAGATGGATTTGCATTTGAGCACAGAATCGCTTCAGGTTTCTGAGAAGGTAAAAAAGCTTCTTGAAACACAAAAAGAAGGTCTGTCCGTTTCTATAGAGTATATTTTGTCTCAAGTTGAAGAGGGGTATGCTGCGCAAATATACACAGCATTTAACGCGTTTAAAAAAGCACATCCTGATGGTCAATCAATCTTATCGCCTAAAGAACTGATAGATGGTTTAAATGTCTTTTTAAGCTCTGTTCTTGAACAAATACAAAGAAATTTTCCCCCCACACATGAACAAGCGAATCTTTTTACAGTACGTCCTTTTTTAAGCTATATATATAAAATACCTTCCCTGGGAATAAGTCTAGATGTAAGGCGAAACCAAATAATTTTTTCTGACCCCCGTCTATCCAGACAAGACGTATTCCAATTAGTTGAGTTGATTGTCTGGTTGAAAAAAGATAGTGAGAATTTTTTACGGGGTGATCAAAGAGAGCCTTTACCAAATCAAGGCCTAGGACAAACTGAAACGAGTTCGCTTGTAGATGCGTATAAGGAAGCCATTATGGGCGCCTATGCAATGTTTTTGGCAAGCACCCCAGAAGCATTAGAGGACATTCCTGAAGAATTTAGGAATTCTATTAAACAAAGTCTTGAATTAAAAAATTGTCTGGCTTTGTCATGGACCATTCAAACTCAAAGCCAAAACCAATAACACTCCCCCTCCCCAACGCCCTGATTTTCTGTTACACTCCTGCGGTATGAACATCACCATTCCGTTTTTAAAGATGCATGGCCTGTCCAATGATTTTGTCATTGTGGATGCGCGGGGGCGGGATGTGCCGCTGGGGGCGGCGGGGGTGCGGGCGTTGGCCCACCGCAAAACGGGTATTGGGTGTGATCAGGTTGTGGTGATCGGGGCCTCTTCGCAGGCCGATGTGGCCATGACAATCCTGAATGCCGACGGGGGCGAAGTCGCCGCCTGTGGCAACGCCACCCGCTGTATTGCCGATGTGGTGATGACGGAAACGGGGCGGGATCAGTGTTGTATTGAAACAAAGGCTGGCCTGCTAACGGCCGCCCGCACGGCCCAGGGCTGGATTGCCGTGGATATGGGCCCCGCCCGCTGGGATTGGCGGGACATTCCGCTGTCTCAGGATAGAGACACGGGGGCCATCATGGTGCAGGGGTTGCAGGGATGCGCCGTGAATGTGGGCAATCCCCACTGTGTGTTTTGGACGGACGATGTGGCCAGTGCCCCCGTCACCACGCTGGGCCCCCTCATCGAAACCGATCCCCTGTTTCCGGATCGCACCAACGTGGAATGGGCCCAAATTGTGGATCCCGCCACCATCATCATGCGCGTGTGGGAGCGGGGCGTAGGCGAAACCGATGCCTGCGGCACGGGGGCCTGCGCCGTCGCGTTGTGTGCCCACCGCGCCGGATTGACGGGCTCACAGGTGACGGTGCAGATGCGCGGGGGGGCTTTGGCCATCACGCTGCGGGATGATGGGCACGTGATCATGGCCGGACCCAGCACCCTCAGCTTTCGGGGCACGGTGGAGGTTGCGGGATGAGCAACGTTGACGTCCGCACCTTTGGCTGTCGCCTGAATGCCTTTGAATCGGAGGTCATGCGGGGCCATGCCGAGGCCGCCGATTTAAAAAACACCATCATTTTCAACAGTTGCGCCGTCACCAAAGAGGCCGAGCGCCAAGTGCGCCAAGCCATCCGCCGCGCCAAACGCGACAACCCCGACGCCACCATCATCGTCACCGGATGCGCCGCCCAGATTCGTCCGGAAACCTTTGCCGCCATGCCGCAGGTCACCCGCGTTTGGGGCAACCGCGAAAAAATGGACCCCGCGTCCTATGCCCCCAGCGCCCCCCCCGTGCACGTTACGGACATTATGCAGCTGCGGGATGTGGCCCCCCAGTTCGTCACCCACTTTTCGGAAAAATCCCGCGCGTTTTTGCAGATTCAACAGGGGTGTAATCACCGCTGCACCTTTTGCATTATCCCCTTTGGTCGCGGCAATTCCCAAAGCATCCCGCTGGGCCATCTGGTGGATCAGGTGAAACGTTTGCAGGATCAGGGGTATCAGGAAGTTGTGCTCACAGGGGTGGACTTAACATCCTACGGCGAGGATTTGCCCAGCCGCCCCACGCTGGGCCAAACGGTCAAGCGTCTTTTGGCCGCCTGTCCCGATTTGCCCCGTTTGCGCCTGTCGTCGCTGGACCCAATGGAGGTTTTGCAGGATGCGGATTTAACAGAGGTCCTCTCGCACCATGACAGGGTGATGCCCTTTGTGCACCTGAGTGTGCAATCCGGCAGCAACCTGATTTTAAAGCGCATGAAACGGCGCCACCTGCGCGATGATGTGTTTTTATTGTGCACTATGCTGCGCAGCAAAAGGCCCGATGTTGTCTTTGGCGCGGATATCATCTGCGGCTTTCCCACGGAAACCGAGGCCGATTTTCAGGACACCATGGGCCTGATCCGCGATGCCTTTATACCCTTGGTCCATGCCTTTTCCTATTCGGCGCATGACCAGACCCCGTCCAGCAAAATGCCCCAGGTGGACAAGGCCGTGCGCAAAGAACGCACGCAGCGCCTGATGGCCCTGTCCGAGGGTTTGAAACAGGACCTGTATCAAACCTATGCGGGAAAAACCGTCACGGTGCTGGCCGAAAGTGCAGATCGCGGATACAGCGAGGCCTTTTTGCCCATCACGCGGGCGGCGGGGCAGGGGGCTTGGCAATCCGGCGGGCTCTACACCGTCACCCTGCGTTTGGACAATGGCCTTTTGGTGGGGGAGGGCCTCGATGACCTCGCCGCTTGAGCCCTATCACACTGTGGTGGTGAAAATTGGATCATCGTTGTTGATTGATGCGGCGACGCACCGGCTGCACGAATCTTGGCTGGCGTCGTTGGTTCAGGATGTGGCCCACCTGCATCAGGCCGGCAAGCGTGTGGTCATCGTCACATCGGGGGCCACGGCGCTGGGCAAACGGGCGCTGGGTTGGGGGCAACGCCCGCTGGACCTGCCCCAGAAGCAAGCCGCCGCCGCCACCGGACAGATTGCCCTGTCTGTGGCGTATCATCAGGCCTTTCGCCTGCATGATATCGAAACGGCGCAGGTTCTGTTGACGTGGCAGGATACCGAAGACCGCCGCCGCCACCTGAACGCCCGCAACACCCTGCGGGTTTTGTTGGATCAGCGCGTGATTCCCATCATCAACGAAAACGACACGGTGGCGACTGAGGAGCTGCGCTACGGCGACAACGACCGCCTGTCGGCCCGTGTGGCGCAAATTGTGGGGGCGGATGCGCTGGTGATTTTGTCCGATGTGGATGGTTTGTACACCGCCCCCCCGCAAAAAGACCCTGCTGCCATCCACATTCCGCGGGTGGATGCCATCACACCAGAGATTTTCGCGCTGGCCCGCGGCCCCTCTGACAACGACAGCAAGGGGGGGATGTTGACAAAACTTCAGGCCGCCCACATTGCCACGGCGGCGGGATGCGCCACGTTGATTTGTTTGGGGACCCTGCCCGCGCCGCTGTCACGGCTGGCGCAGGGGGTAAAATATACTGTGTTCACCCCCCGAGAAAACCCCCTGTCCGCCCGCTTGGCGTGGATTGCGGGGCACATTCACCCCAGCGGGTCGTTGCATCTGGATGATGGGGCGGCCCGGGCCATTCAGGACCGAAAAAGCTTACTCCCCGTGGGCGTAACCGGCACAGAGGGGGATTACGAAAAAGGCGACGTGGTGCGCATTCTGCACAACCAACGCTGCATCGGCATGGGGATGGTCAATTATGACGCCAGTGACGTTGCGGTTTTGCTGGGGAAACGGTCAGAGGATATCGAGGGCCTGCTGGGCTATACCTCTGGCGATACGCTGATTCACTGCGATGATATGGTGGTGTTAACGAAACTCTGAGGATTGTGGGTTATACTCCGGCAACATTTAGGAAAGATATCAAACGTCATGGCTGAGGAAAAATCGGAACTCTCGTCGTTGCAGGAACGCCTGAAAGCCATGCGGGACAAGCAGCGGGCGATGGAAAAAGACGAAGACAAACAAAAAGAATCACAAACCGCCCCGACAAATCCACCAAAACCCGCGCCCAAAGAGCCGCCCAAATCCCCACCTGAACCCAAGGCCCCCCCCCAAGACACCGATGATGCCGCCGCCAGAATCCGCGAGCGCCTAAAAAAAGCCGTCGCCCCAGAATCCCCCGAGGTCCAACCCGAAAAACAGGCACCCGAGCCCCCCAAAAAGCCGCCAGAGTCCGAGACCCCGCCCGAGGCCAAGCCCGAAAATCCCGCGGATCGCTTGCGGGCGTTGCTGGAAAAACATCGGCAGGAACAACAGCAGCGGGCCTTGGAAGAAGAAGAGGCCGCCGCCCCCCCCCGCCCTGAACCCAAGCCGCCCCAGCCCGCCCCCAGACCGCCTGAGCCAACAGACGAACCCGCCCCCGTTTTCGAACCCGCGCCGGCCCCCACATTTTCGCCGTCCCGCTCTTTTGGCCCTGCTCAGCCGGGGTATGGGGGGCCTGCCACCCCGTCGCCTGTGGCCAAGCCCCCCTTGCGCTATCGCCTGCGCGTGGGCTGGGAAGCGGTGGCGAAAACCAAGATGGGCAAGATTTTTCTGCGGGAAACGTCGCCTTTCATGCGCCTAGCGGCGGCGGCATCGTTGCTGGTGCTGGTGGGGGTCAGTCTGGCCTTTATGGCCGATCGGTACTGCAGCATGAATGATTTGCTGCGGGTCTATTGCCAAAAAGGCATCGCCCCGCCCGAGGCCTGTCAGCGCGATTACGGCATGTTTGATGTCACCGATATGCGGTATTGGCAGCAGCTGCGGAGTTACTATGACTCTGGGTTCATCATCCCATGGACTTATGTTTATGTGATGGTGGGGCACGCGCTGGCCGCGTTGGTTTTGGGGGTGATGGGATTGTACCATGGATCCCGTGTCTATCGGAAAATCCTGCGATTTTTGACGTTCCCCTTACGCAAATTGGGCCTTTTCAGAAGACTATAATTTGAAATAAAATCCTTTTATTTTGACCAAAAAAACGCTAAACTGTGACTGTCAGGACTTGCGCATAACGCTCGTCATTGCGAGCGTAGCGAAGCAATCCAGAAATGCCGGCAGCGGAAAGACTGGATTGCCACGCCTCCTACGGAGGCTCGCAATGACGTTGTGCGAAAGTTTTGACAGTGATCACATAAACTCTGGGTTGTCCGTGTACCCGTCTGGTTTTCTTTTGGGGGCTTGTTTTTGGCGCAGGCTGGCGCTGATCGTGGCCCTGTGCCTTGTTTTGGCGGGTGGGGCGGGGGCCATACCTGTCAATCCTGCAACGTTTAACAAGCCTGCGCCGTCTGGTTCTTCAACCGGTGGGTCGTGCCCAGGAAATTATTTTAAACTGACCCCAAAAGGGGGAAATTCATTTTTGCTGACCTATTATGAAAATGGTACGGCCAAAAAAACCTTTGATATTGTCAGCGGACACAAAGGCAAAGTCCCCACAGAGGCGTCAGGGGATAAAGAAGGGTCCAACAATCCCATTCCCCAAGGGGTTTTTTCCATCGGAACCCCAGAAGCAGTCAGGCCGTCTGATCCCATAGGGGAGCTAGGGCCTACATGGATTTCCATCGACACCAAAGGGTACGGAGGCCGATCCGCCATTGGATTTCACGCAGATGCGGATGGTGATGGACAAAGCCGAGGGTGCGTGACCTTAAAAAACAAAGGCGATATCGGGGACATTGCCAATCTGGTTAATGGGGGGGCCAGAACGATTATTGTGGACCATGGGTTGAAAGAAAATCCCGTTGCGGGTGTCTGTTCCCCTGATGGGACGTCTTCAGAAACATCATCGGATGCCTCCGAAGACAAAGTCAAATCCATCGCTGAAATCCGCAACGGTTTGGCCAAAAGCTGTTTTGGGGGGCCGGTGATTGCCTTTGGGTTTGCGGTGCCCATGATTTTTGGGGAAAAGCTGCACGAAACCTTTGCCCCCTATGTATCGGGGATTTTGATGATTGTGTTTGCCATTTGGGCGTATCTTAAGGTCGGCAGTGCCCTGCTGCCCTTTGGCCCCAAAGACAAAGCGGCGGCCCTGTTTAACGCCATCGGGGTTCGGTTTTTTGTGGTGCTGGGGGTGGCGGTGTTATTGCTGGCCCCGAAAACGGGCTACGGCGTGTATCGGGATTATATCATCACACCCATTTTATCGGCGGGCACCACTATTGTTGAGAAAATGTACGACATTGGCATTGAAACCAACCCCACCTTGGCGAAATTTGCCAAGGAAGACGGGGCCTGTACCCCCACCCCCATCAAGGGCCTAGATGCCAAATTAACGGCCCTAAAGGATAATTTGGAATGCAAGGTGTGCATGATCCAGCGGGCCTATAGCTATCCGTGGTCCTATGGTTTGTTTCAGGTGGGGAATGGGAAAATTTTCACCGGTTTGTTGTTGATGTTGGTGGGCATTGCGCCGTTTTTGATGTTTTTGTTTACGGTGGCGGATGTGTTTATGGTGCGCATCGGGTATGTGTCCTGCACATTGTCCGCCTATGCCGCGGCGGGGTGTTTTCCGGCATCACGGAAATATGCCATTACGGGGCTAAAGAGCCTCTCTGATGGGGCCATGGTTCTGGTTACATCCATGATTGCGGCCATGCTGTCCATATCCATGTTAACCACGGTGATTGAAAATCTGGACAAGGGCGGTCAAGCCGATTTTGCCGGAACAGGGGCCGGCAGCATCGCAACAGGGACAGCAACACCGGCGGATACAGGGGGGGGCGTTGGATCAGGCGTTGGATCAGGATCAAGCCCAGCAGGAACAACCACAGCCCCCAAACCCCCCGTCACAAAACCCAATAATCCCGCACCCACAACCCCTGGGGGTGGGGCCACGCAGGCATCGAATTTTCAAACCCCCACCACCACCTACGCCACCGGTCCCATGGGGGCCAGCACGCCCAATGCGACCTATGCGTCATGGTATCGGAATACCTATTTGCAGCAATCCCCCCCCAAAAATACGGGGTTTGATACGTTTGGGGAACGGAATCTTAGTGGATCCACTTTGGGGGATGTGCCTGTTGTGAATCCCTTTATGGATAATAAAACGCCAACATCGGGTAAGGGGCATCCACAAAACTTCGGAGCGTGGACCTCTTTTCGAAAGCATCAAGATGGTAGTCCCCGACAACATCTAGGGCAAGATTTTGATTGTCCCTTAAATCATCCCCTTCGTACCATGACAGAGGCTCGTGTTATCTTTCACAGAGATGGGGAGTTTATTTACCGCGTGAGGAATCGATCTCAGGATACTATGGTCACGGTCCGTTATTTGCATTTGAGGGTTTTTAAGCCGATTCCGGTGAATACAGTTATAACTCCCGCAACATTTGTAGGGTATTGTTTTGATGTGGGTGCAGGGGGCACGGGGGCCAACGCCCATTTGCATTTGGAAATAGAGATTTGTGATAATCTCTCCTCCAGTGAATCTTTGGCCAGAATGCGGGCAAAATATCCGGCCAGTTTGGTCTCTGGGGCTGGGGGCATTCCTTTTCTACCGGGTAGTACGTTTGGTGGCAGTACAGGCAGGAACTGTTATCTTATGCACCCCAATATCTTTGTTAAAGGCGCTATGTCTTTTACCGGCACCGAGGCCGCCGGCTTTTCCGCCGTGGCCACCAATTTCAAAAACTTTGGGATTTTGGATGTGGGCTTTTTGTTGGTGGTGGTGATGTGTATTGTGAGTTTGCAGATTTTAAAACAGGCCCAAAGATTCACCTCTGGTCAGGGTATGGGGGTCTTTATGAAGGCACTGGGCCAGATGATTACGGGGGTCATTCAGACGCTGGGGGCCATGGTTGGTGTGGGCGCGAAAGCCGCGGAAATGGCGGCGCCGGTGGCGGTCTGGGCTGGGGGTATGGCGGCGGGGGCAGCGGGACAAATTTTGCAAAGCACAGGACTGGACAAAGCCGTCAACCGCGCCGCCGAGGGGGTTCAGGGGGCCATGAACAACGTCACGCAGGGCCTTTCTGGGGTGATGGGCAACATAGGGTCCGGCATATCGGGGTTTGTGCAGCAATCCGTGCAAGCCGTCCAAGCTTTACCCATCACCCAGCGGGCTATGGAATTCCAGCAGGGTATGCGGGATTTAGCGGCGGGCATCGCATCCAGTGATTTCGCCCAAGGCATCGCACGGGTGGTCATGCCTGGGGTGGCGGTCCTGACGTTTGCCACAAAAAATATTGCCATGCCTGTGGCCGGTTTTGTGGGACGTGAGGTACTTTTACCCACCGCTGGGGCCGCTGTTCAGCAGGGTGCGGCGTTTGCCTTTAACACCCTAACCGATGATATGTTTAAGGATGTGAATTTTGCAGGCGAATTGCAAAATGCTCGGGAAAATCTTGCCAAAGCCCCCCTAAGCGAGGCCCCCGCACGTGATGCTACACCTGCAGTGGAACAACAGGCTGGTCTGGTGCGTGTTCAAAACACCGGCGATCTCACCCGTACCGGCGAACGCCAAAGCGGTCCAAGTGACTGGGAGGTGTTGGGTGTGCGTGAGGGGGCCACGCTCGAGGAGATGCGGGCGGCTCTGAGAGAAAAAGGCAAAGCCCTGCATCCTGATATCAATCCAAATGGTGGAGAGTTCAGGGAGGTCACGGCGGCCTTTGAGCGCCTGAAATCCCGTGATGATGTTCAGGGTGCTGCACCGCAAGGTGACACAACGCGGCAGTTGACGGGCACCACCGTTGCCCCCATGCCCAGAGGCGAAACAGGGGGTGGCCGCGCCGCCGAAGACTTCACACCACAGCCACGACAATCCGTCGAAAGAGGCTATCAGGGCCCCGATTCAAGCGCATTTGAATTCGAAGGCACGGAATCCTCAGCATCAGAGGATACAGGCGATGACACCCCTTCAGCGCGGCAGGACAATGCCACAAACAGGGGGGCCGTGAAGGATACAAGAGCCGAAAAAGAAAGAGAGAGAATTCAAGAAGCAAAGGAATCTGAAGCGAAAAAAGCCGCAGAAGAACGAGAGAAAGCACTGAAAGAAAAAAGAGAGGAAGAGGAAGAGAGAAGAGCACAAAAAGAAAAACAAGAAAAAGAGCTTAGAGCAAAAAGAGAGAAAGAAGAAAAAGAAGCCAAAGCCAAAAAAGAGAAAGAACAGCAAGCCGAGTTGGCGCGTCGCATTGAAGAGGTTAAAGATAAAGAAAATCGCGCTGTGCTCAATCGCCGCATTGAGGAACTCAGAAAAGAGGAACTCAGAAAAAAAGAACAAAATCTAACCCCCACAGGCCCCAAATCCCGAAAATAAACCATGACCCAAACCCCTGAACCCCCTGTTTTGGATTATGAAATGACGTTTCACCGTCTGCGGGATGTCATTCACCAACAGCAGCAGCATCTGGCGCAGGTTGAGATGTATCAAAATCAGGCGGCGTCTTTGTTGGCCTCCCTCTCCGCCCCCGATATGGTGGCCAAGGTCAAAGGGCGCATTCAGCTGGATTATCAACGGCATTTGCTGGCCGCGGCCTTTTTGGATTTCATGAAACTGGATGCGGTGGGCGTTCATGATGATCGGGCGAAAGATTTGCTTAATTTTATAAAAAATGCTACAATCGTGAATGATCTGCGTTTGGCCGCGGATCGGGTAAAGGATTATGCGGAAACCTTAAAACAGGATCCCAACGTGTACAGCATGACCGATGCGGATTTGATTCGTTTGACCGAGCG
>JBIIHL010000036.1:0-12665 GCA_044235825.1 Alphaproteobacteria bacterium
ATCAATGGCTTGGTCGTTCATATCTTGGACAAAACCATCGGAAAATTCACCGAAGGCATCCAATTCTTCCAACGAAAAACCTACAAAGCCATCCAAATCCTAACAAAGGTTTATTGAATGACCCTGGGCGCATGATTTTTCATTTGAATTGTGGAAAAAAATCCCCTATAAACGGTCCTCTTTGGAATTTTTTTTAAGGGTGTCCTATCATGTCACGGGTTTGCGAATTAACCGGAAAACGGTCTTTGGTGGGTAACAATGTCAGTCACGCCAACAACAAAACCAAGCGTGTGTTTCAGCCCAACTTGGTGATCAAGGTCCTGCGGATTGAGGGGCTAAAGCGTTCCCTGTCCGTGCGTTTATCCACCCATGCCCTGCGGACGTTGGATAAAGTGGGCGGCCTTGATGCCTATTTGAAAAAAGCCAGCCCGTCTGTTTTGTCGGATCGTTTTAAAACCCTTCGCGCCGAATTGTTAAAAGCCGAATCCCCCCAAAGCTAACTTTTGAAGGCTTTTCCTCAAAAGGCTGTTTTCCCGCCAACAAAAGGCCCTGTTGTGAGCCAAGCCAAAGCCAAGCTCTCCTCTTTTTTTTCTCAGGTTTGGCCGTATCTCCATCCCCATCGGGGCCGGTTTCTTTTGGCCACGGTGGCCGTCATTGTCACATCTGCCATTGTGCTGTTGTTGGGTCAGGGGCTGCGTCATTTTGTGGATAAGGGGCTTCATGCTGCCGCAGGTGTCTCTATGCTGCCGGCCAGTTTGGGCCTGATGGCCTTGGTGATTGCCTTGGCGGGAGCCAGTTTTCTTCGGGCTTACGGCGTTTCTTGGTTGGGGGAGGCTTTTGTTTTGGGCCTGCGGGCGGATGTGGTGAAAAATCTTTTGCGTCAATCCCCCCCGTTTTTTGAAAACCTTTCGGTGGGACAGACATTATCCCGCCTGAGCAATGATTTGACGTTGCTGCAAACGGTGGTTAGCACCGTCATCCCCATCGCGGTGCGTAACGGCATTATGGTGGTGGGGGGATTTGTTTTTTTGTTTGTCACCAGTGTGCAGTTGGCCCTGATTATTGTGTTGATGGTGCCCCTGATTTTTGGGGTTTTGGCCGTTTTTGGCCCCCGTATTCGGGATCAAAGCCGCACGGTGCAGCAATGCCATGCGGATTGTACGGATTTTGTTGAGGAATCTTTACACGGTCTAAAAACCCTTCAGGCCTATACCCAAGAAGTCGCCCTTTATGATCGTTATCAAGGGTTGATCCAAACCCTATTCGCCCAGGCGGTGAAGCGCAACGCGCGGCGCAGTGTCATGACATCCCTGATTATTCTGATTGTTCTGGTGTCTGTGGTGGGCGTTTTGTGGATTGGGGCTATGCAGGTGCAGAGGGGCAGCCTGAGCACGGGGGATTTGTCAGCGTTTTTGTTTTATGCGCTGGTGCTGGCCGGATCCCTGAATGCGTTTAGCGACATTGGGGGCGAGCTGCAAAAGGCCGCCGCCGCCGCCGAACGGTTGTTTTATTTGCGCGATGCCCCGCCGGCGCTTGTGGATCGCTCTTCGCCAACACCTTTGCCCCATCCGGCGGCACCGGTTGTGTTTTCCGATATTGTTTTGGCCTATCCCAAATTCCCAGATCGTCCCATTTTGCAGGGGATTTCCCTGACCTTAAATGCGGGGGAACATGTCGCGCTGGTGGGCCTATCGGGGTCGGGCAAAACATCCTTGTTTGATTTGTTGCTGCGCTTTTATGCCCCCCAATCGGGCCGCATAACGGTGGCTGGGGTGCCCATCGAAGATCTGGCGGTTCATGATTTGCGCCGCGCGGTTGCCTATGTCCCGCAGGATTCCTTTCTGATGTCCGCCAGTTTGCAGGATAATATGACGTTGTGGCAATCTTGCCCCCAAGAAACACTGAAAAAAACGGCGGATCATGTCCAGTTAACGCCGTTTTTGGATTCCCATAAAGAAGGCTTTGCTATGCCCGTGGGCCCTCGGGGGCTGCATCTTTCAGGGGGGCAAAGGCAAAAAATCAATTTGTCCCGTGCCATTTTAAAGGATGCCGATATTGTCCTGCTTGACGAGCCCACATCGTCCCTAGACGGTTTATCCGAAGCCCATTTTCTGAGTATCCTGAGCACTGACTGGAAAGATAAAACAGTTTTGATCGCCGCCCACCGTTTGGCCACCGTTCAAACCATGGACCGTATTCTGGTCATCGACCAAGGACGCATTGTCGATGATGGCCGTCATACCGATTTGTATGAACGGTGTTCTTTGTACCGCGATCTGGTGGATACGCAGATGATTCAGGGGGTGTGATTTTATTTCTTTTTCCCATAAGATCAAACAGTCCAAATAAAAAACCAACAAACACAAGTTCAAGCCCAAGAATCATTCCAAAAATAGATAGACTGAACAGTCTTAGTGTTTGAGATGTTTCTAAAGAACCGAACCCTGCATCTTCCCACAAATTAAATGTATAAATCAATCCAGAAGCCCCTAAAATTATAAATAGAGCCCCCCAAAGAACCCCCGATTCCACAGGATTGATCCATAGTTTTTGACGAGAGGGGGGGATTAAATGGTTTTGTTCAGCGTAATAAGAAGCAAGATGCCCAAAAAGCAAAATCTGAAGACCCAAAAATAAAATCATTTGAAACACCATCAGGGTATGAATATCCAAAGTGATGCCTTGGATAGAGAGGGGTGTGATGGTCAGAATCAATGTCATGATCCCCCCTACTAGGGACAAAGCAAGCCCAGGCATTTGGTATAACCATCGGGGGCAGAGCAGAAGCATGAATTTTAGATGACGCCAACCATCACGCCATGTTCTAAGGTGGGGTGGCCGAGAGCGTCCATCGGGATGTAAAGTGACCGGAACTTCACAAGATTTTAGATCAAGCATGGCTGCCCGTGCAACCATTTCACTGGCAAATTCCATACCTTCGGATTGTAGTGCCATACCCTCGAAGGCTTTTTTTGTAAACCCTCTCATGCCACAATTTACATCTTTGAATTTATGATTAAAAAATAATTGCCCTAAAAAAGTAAGGACGGGAGTCCCCAGATAGCGGTGCAAAAAAGGCATGGCTTTTGGTTTGATTTCCCCACCACCGGCAGGAAAGCGACACCCCATAACAAAATCATGTCCCTTTCTGAGGGCCTCAATAAAACGAGGAATTTCACGAAAATCGTAACTGTCATCGGCATCCCCCATAATAATATAGGGAGAAGATGCGGCAGCAACACCGCCTTGCAGGGCGGCCCCGTACCCTCGACGTGCCACAGGAATAACCCGTGCCCCTAGATCCATGGCGATTTTTTGGGATCCATCTGTGGATCCATTATCCGCCACTACAATTTCACCTTTGATATTGTAGGAACGAAAGGTTTCTAGAATTTTTTCGATACACGTTGCTAATGTTTCGGCCTCGTTTAAGCAAGGCATGACCACGGTGACTTCTGGGTTCACAATCTTTTCTCCCATGATAAAGCATGCTGACAGATGGTGTGAATATCGTCATAGCGGGGTTTCCAGTTTAACAGATGCCTTAGGCGTGTTGCATCGGCTACCAAACAATCGGGATCCCCACGGCGTCTCGGGGCGTCTTGAACAATAAAATGCTGTAAAGATTGCATAACCTCAATAATTTCTCGTACGGAAAAGCCATGGTTATACCCGACATTCAGAGTTTGGGAGCTCCCTCCTGCCATCAGGTATGCCAAAAGCTGAACATGGGCTTCGGCTAAGTCAGATACGTGAACATAATCCCGAATACAAGTTCCATCCGGTGTCTGATAGTCTGTGCCGTAAATGGATAGGGATTTTCGTTTTCCACACGCCGCCTCTGCGGCCATCTTGATTAAGTGGGTGCTGATGTTGCCTCTTTGTCCAAGGCGCATTTCAGGGTCAGCGCCAGCCACATTGAAATAACGCAAACATCCATAGCGGAATGTTGGGTCTGCTAAGGCAAGGTCCCCCAAAGCCCATTCTAAAACCAATTTTGATCGCCCATATGGACTGATGGGCTGTGTTGGGTCCGCTTCAGATATGGGGATGGTGGCAGTGTGTCCATAAACGGCGGCGGTGGAGCTGAAAAGAAAGCATCGAATGCCGGCTTGATAGGCCGTTCTTAAAAACGACAGGCTTTGTTCCGTATTATTTTGATAATATAGTAGTGGATTTTCAAACGATTCGGAAACAATAATCGATCCTGCGCAGTGAATCACGCTTTCAGGGGTATGTTTTTTGATCAGGCTAGAAACAGCGGCAAAATCTCCGATGGCGGCTTGATAAAAAGGAACATTGGGCAATAGAGCCTTAGGGCTGCCAGAAGATAAATCATCTAAAACAATAGGATGGTATCCTGCCTCTAAAAGAGCCAGCACAATATGGGATCCGATATATCCCGCCCCTCCTGTGACGAAAACGGTTGTTGGCATTTTGGACATTCAGACTACTCCCCCACCACATCCGGTCCCCATTGCTGCACCAGCTGATTTTGGGTTCGTTTGAGGTCCTGAATTTTTCCCTGAAAATTCCAGCGCAATGTTTTGATGACAAGTTTGGGGGTTATGTTATGGATGCCATAACCAACAACGGCCCCCATGTAAATCATCATCCAATACCATGGATTTTGTAAATAAGGCATGGCTTGCGTTAAATGCTGTCCTATGGGCAACAGATCTTTGATGACCAGAAAAATACAGGTGGTGTTGGTTAAACCAACGGTGTAGCCCAAGGATTTTTTTGGGCTTCTATCTCGGTACCAAGCGGCAAAGGTAGGCAAAGCCCCAAAAAGGGTCATGATAAAAGCCCCAAAAGAAAAAAACCCAATAACCAAAACAATAAGCAAAAATAAACCTTTGACGATAAGGTTTCGTTTTTTATAGTTAGGATCTTTGCGGGGCGTTTTGGTTTTTGACATAAGGCATTCAATCCAGCTTAAACAAAAAGATAAAGAGCTGCCATAAAAAGACTGCCCATAGCCGCCAACAAAATGGAGAAATTGTTGCAAATATCTTGGGATACGCTTCGGATATTGTCCAGTTTAAATTGCCATTCTTTGATTTTATGAACCGTGTAAATATGATGCTTTTTGGCCTCCATAAATTCATCCATATCCACTTTTTTTTCAGCCGCATTATCAACCCAACCCAAAAGACGATCAATGGGACAGGGACTACGTTGGGATTCCAGCAATTTTTGGATCATGTCACGCCGTTTTTTTGATCGGTAAATGCCAATGCTTTGTAAACTAAGGCCATGCACCCAATAATAGAGGTCTTTCAAAGATCCTGAGGCGGTGTTTTTTTCAATCAAGGAAAGAAAACGAAGAGATCCAATGATTTTTTGCTCTTTGGGGGCCCGTTCATCAGGAAAGGCGCTTAGAAAATCATCCTTAATAAAATCATAATGTGTGGCTGCATAAGCCACAAGGTGACGATCTATGGGCAGTTTAGGAGAAAGGTGCCCAGGATTGTGGGCGGCATAATAATTCAGCGCATCGAGGATATTCGTAGGGCTGTATCCGGCCACTGGGTTGATCAGGGGGCTCAGGCATGGGATATGGGGATTAAGTTCATAAAGGCAGCGCTCGATCCCAAAGCCCATGCCGCGCTTTGATAAAAAATTGGCGGATTCCTGATAGAGCTTGTTAAAGCGAAGAACTTGGGGGGATTTTTGTTCCTTTAAAGAAAGCCAGAACAAAGGGGCTTTGCTGCTGAGCAAAGCCGCTGTATCGGAACGTTTTTGCGTGTCATAGAAGTAAGCGGCCAAATGATCCCCAATGCCGTCCAGTGCGAAAACACGACCTTTAAAATAAAGAGGACGCTCAGGATCCAAAGCCATAAGGCTGTAAGACACAATAGCATCCTGCCGTATACTCGCTTCGGTGCGAGAGGCGGAAACTTTAGCTTCTTCAATGCCAATGCTGTTTTCATTTTTGCCGGCATTGCGACGCATCCAAACGCGGAAATCCTCAGAAAAAAGAACATCTTGGGCATAGGTCCAGTCTGTTCCTATTTGATGAATCAGCAAGGGCGGGTTGTTGTAGTCTTGATCTTGGTACAGGAAAGGTTTGCTTGCGATTTTTTGGGGGGGGCGATAATGGGCATGGATTTTGTTAAAGTCAGCCCAACCCTCCAAATCATCAAGGGTCCAGCGTTGGCTCAGATCATCGCAAATGAGCCCTTTAAGAAGCTCCGTAATTCTTTCCGAAAATACTTGTTTTTCAAGGAAAAAAGACTGGCTTCCATCACTAAGGCGTCGTTTATTTGATTCAGAAGACGCAAGAGAGTGTAAAAATTTTGGATCTTTAAACAAAGAAAGAATGGTGATACCAAGCGCATACAAATCATAGCTTGGGTGCCCTGCGCCACGGGCTGTGGGTTCAGCAAAACATGTTTGCAGAGGTTCATAGCAAGCCGGTTGTAAAAAACCAGGGGGGGTCAGAAAGCCAGGTCCGAGGAGAAGGTCTTGAAACGAAAAATCATCAAAGGTGATTCGGTCTGGATGAATGGCCCGATGGGTTAAATTGAGTTGATCAAAATCTTTGAGGATTTTGATCATTGGTTTAATAAGCCATTCAGCCACATTTTTGTGAATTTGGAAAAAATTTCGGGCCTCTTGCGAGGTTAAAGAAATGGCGCCAGGTTTTTGGGTTATGATCAGGGTGTGATGATAGGGAATGTCGTTCATGCGGATGGGGTAGGCGGCATATCCCTGAAGAAGATGAGGGGTTTCAATTTTTCTCTGTGTTTCCATCAAAGACAGTCGAGGCATAAGGTGCGGTGCCATCACATAAGCCATTTCCCCTTTTTTGGGCATAGCATAAGCGGTGATATGGGGATCAAAGGAGAAAGAGGGTAAGGGGTTGGTAAAGTCCACCGTATCCCCTTGACCAAAAGTCACAGCTTCGGTCAGGGAAATTTTTTTAATGGCATGCAGGTGGTCAGTATCCCTCATGCTTTAGCTATGGCACAAGGATGGTTAAAAAAAAATTGATAGCCACCCTCCCTAAAGGGGAGTGTTGAGATTGCGTTTATCTATGGGTTGGTTTTTATATGGGGTTTGGCGCTGAATGGTGACGGGCTTTTAAAACAGGGGTTCTTGCGGCGCGGGCTTCGTCCAGACGTCGTCTTGGAGTATGCTGAGGGGCATTTTTCAGGGATTCCGGTGACATGGCCAGAACATCCCGCACGGCAACCATAAAGTCATCTAGGGTTTGCTGAGATTCGCTTTCTGTGGGCTCAATCAGCATCGCCCCTTGCACAACCAAGGGGAAATAGACCGTCATGGGGTGAAATCCTTTGTCAATCAAGCCTTTGGCCACATCCATGGTGGTTAGGCCCAGGGGCTTAAGGCTGGATTCATCAAACAACACCTCATGCATACACGGTCCATCAAAAGAAGGATGCAAAACATCCGAAAGTCCCGCGCGAATATAATTGGCGTTTAAAACCGCATCTTTCGAGGCTTGGGCAATTCCCGAGGTTCCAAAACTTTTCATATACGTTAGGGCACGGACAAACGTGGCAAACTGCCCCCAAAATGCTTTGATCCGTCCTGTGGCATGGGATGCTTCGTCTGTGGGTGTGCTCAGCATGCGATACCCATCGTGATCATCCCCAACGACCCATGGTAGAGGGACGAAGGGGGCGAGGGCTTCTGAAAACACAACGGGGCCACTGCCGGGCCCTCCGCCGCCGTGGGGTGTGGAGAAGGTTTTGTGTAAATTAATATGCATGGCATCCACACCCAGATCCCCTGGGCGGACCACCCCTGCCAAGGCATTAAAGTTGGCGCCATCGCAGTACACATAGGCACCCTTGGCGTGCAGGGCCTCTGCCATTTTCATAATATCATCCTCAAACAACCCACATGTGTTGGGATTGGTCAGCATGATGGCTGCAACGTCATCGGTCAGGGCGTTGTAAAACGCCTGCAAATCCAATCGTCCCCCATCATTGGCGGGCAGGTTGCGCACGGTAAAGCCACACGCCGCGGCGGTTGCCGGATTCGTGCCATGGGCGGATTCGGGAACCAGAACAACGGTTTTTTGGTGGTGTCCATGATGATGCAGGGCGGCGCGGATCGTCAGCATCCCGCATAATTCCCCGTGCGCCCCCGCAGCGGGGGATAGGGCCACATGGGCCAGACCCGTTAAATTTTTCAGGAAATCGGACAATTCCCCCATCAGGGCCACCGCGCCAGGAACGCTTTCTATGGTTTGCAAAGGGTGAATGTTTGAAAATCCAGGCAAACGGGCCGTTTGTTCGTTCAGTCGGGGGTTATGCTTCATGGTGCAGGATCCCAAGGGATAAAATCCTGAATCAATGGAAAAGTTTTTTTGTGACAAACGGGTAAAGTGACGGATCACCCGCGGCTCTGACACATTGGGTAGGGCAGGGGGGGTCAGGCGTGCCATGGTGCCCAGACGATCCTGCACCAGAGGGGGGGAGGGGAGGTCAACACCGCAGGATTCCTGCGGCAATTCAAACAACAAAGGTTCATCAAAATTCAGGCCTTGGTGGGGCATACAAAGGATCCCTATAAAATGGTGGGATTGGGGACATCCCCGTAAATAGTAACGGGGTCAAAGGTTTTTTCTGTTTCTTCAAATGTCAGTGTGATTTTTTCTGAGGCGGGTTTTAAAGGAATGCTGCGATAAAAACAGCTGCGGTATCCCACGTGGCAGCTGGCCTCCCCCAGATTGCCGCCGATGGTGACCTTTAACCACACGGCGTCCTGATCGTCATCAATCCGCATTTCTGTGACATGTTGGATCAGGCCGCTGCTGGCGCCTTTATGCCAGAGGATTTTGCGGCTGCGGCTGTAATAATGCGCTTGCCCTGTTTCAATGGTTTTTTCTAGGGCTTCGGCATTCATATAGCCCAGCATCAAAACCTCGCCGGTGTCAGCGGATGTGGTGACGACGGGGATTAAGCCGTGTTCGTCAAATTTCGGCGCCAAATCATGGCTCTCTTCCACTTGTTCAACGGTGCGACGGGGTTCAAAGGAAACGGTCATAAACTATGGTCGGGGTTAAAAAAACTTGCCTTCTACAATAAACCACGGGCTTTTCAGGTCAAGGGTTGATTTTTACAGCAGGCTTGTTTTTTTGTCCTTTTTGTGCCATATCGTGCGTGGTTTTCAGGAAAAAAGGATGCCACGTTTATGACACAACCTCTTTTGCCGCCCGATTATAGTCCCAAGGATCAAGAACCCTACATGAGTGAGCTGATGCTCGCCTATTTTCGGGAGAAACTGTTGTTGTGGAAAAAAGAGATTATCCGTGAATCCACCGAAACGCTGGATCATTTGCGTCAGGAAGAGCTGCGCCAGCCCGACGATGCGGATCGCGCCACCTTGGAAACAGAGCAAGAAATTGAACTGCGGACCCGTGATCGGCAGCGCAAACTGCTGGGAAAAATTGATCTGGCCATTGCCCGTATCGACAGCGGGGATTATGGATACTGTGAAGAAACAGGCGAGCCCATCGGGGTGCGCCGTTTGTTGGCCCGTCCCATTGCAACGCTGTGTATCGAGGCCCAAGAACGTCACGAACGTCACGAAAAAACCCATCGAGAGGATGAAATTTTGTGACCACCATCCCCCTTCAGATTTTGGATCATGCGCGGGATTTGCCCTTGCCGGCTTATGCAACCCCGCATAGTGCGGGTGTCGATTTGTTGGCGGCCGTGGGGCAGGGGGAAGAGATTGTTTTGCGTCCCATGGAACGCGCCCTGATCCCCACGGGTTTGGCCATGGCTCTGCCAGAGGGGTTCGAGGCCCAGATTCGTCCCCGCTCCGGCTTGGCGTTAAAGCATGGCATTACATGTTTAAACAGCCCTGGGACCATTGATGCGGATTATCGCGGGGAAATCAAGGTTATGCTGATCAATTTGGGCGGGGAGCCCTTTGTCATGACCCGCGGTATGCGAATCGCCCAGATGGTGGTGGCCCCTTATGTTCAGGTGACCTTTGCCCCGACGGACACTTTACCCCCCACAGAACGGGGGACGGGTGGGTTTGGGTCCACGGGTTTGCATTAGGGGCATGGCTAGCGTTTTTCCTGCACAGCGGATTTTACAGGCGGCCCTTGGCAGTGTTTGTGCCTCCCTGCTTTATGGATTGCGGGTTTTGTCCCCACAGCGGGCGGCTCGTATTACGGGGTGGATCGCCAAAACTTTTGGGCCATACACCAGAAAGCAGGATCTGTTGCTGAGGAATCTGGCGTTTGGTTTGCCAGAGTGTGAGAATCCTCAGGATGTGGCCCCCCGTGTCTGGGAAAATCTGGGTATGGTTGTGGGGGAATTTCCCCATGGGAAAGCGTTTTATGATTCTGAAACGGCAAATGATTATTTAGAGATTGTGGGGGAAGAGCATTTTCGCTATGTGACCAGCCATGGCCCCGTTTTGTTTATCAGTGGCCATTTTGGAAACTGGGAATTGTTTGCGGCTGTGGCGGCGCGTTATGGCACCCCCTTTCGCCGGTTTTATCGACCGTCCAACAATCCATTTTTAGAAGCGTTGATTCAGCGTGTTCGTAGTGAAATCCCGGGGGGCTTTGTTGCCAAAAGCACAGCCAGAGAGATCATTGCCTGCATCAAAGCCGGTGAAAATATAGGGTTTTTGATTGATCAGAAAACGCGCCACGGGGATGATGTGATGTTTTTGGGTCATCAGACCAAATTTCCCTCCACCCCGTTTGAGCTGGCCCTGCGCTATAATCTGCCGCTGATGCCGGCGCGGTGTGAACGTTTGGGGCCTGCCCATCATCGCATAACGTTATATCCCCCTTTGCTGGCCGATGCCCACCTTCAGGGGCAAGCCCGCAGGCTTGATTTGGTTCAGAGGGCGGCCACACTTATGGAAAGCTGGATCCTAGAAACGCCGCAAGATTGGCTGTGGCTGCATGATCGATGGTTGTTGGGGAAACAACAACGTCCCCCAGCGGTGATTGTGAAGTCATAATCCAGAAATGTTGGTGTGGGCGTGGCAGGTCATCCCTGCCGATAACTCAGCGCCTCTTTTAAGTGGATCATGTCAATACGCTGCGATTCTGCCATATCGGCGATGGTGCGGGCCACGCGCAATACGCGGTTGTAACCCCGTGCCGACAGGCGCAATTTTTCTGCGGCATTTTGCAGAAAGGTTTCGCTTTGACTATCCAAAGCGGTTTGGTCGTACAGCAAATCGCCGTCAATTTCAGCATTCAATTTTTTTTGATAGGGGGTGTACCGTTGACGTTGGATGTCTCGGGTGCGGGTGACGCGGGCGCGGACGGTGGCGCTATCTTCTCCCGCGGCGATGCGGCTGAGTTCATAGGGTTTGACGGGCTCCACATCCAATCGCAAATCAATACGATCCAGCAGGGGACCTGAAAGGCGGCGCGTATAGTCCTCACCGCATGCCGGTGCGCGGGAACAGGCCCGCTCAACATCCGTCAAATAGCCGCAGCGGCAGGGATTCATGGCCGCCACCAGTTGAATGTTGGCCGGATAGGTGACATGGGCGTTGGCCCGCGAAACGGTGGTGTATCCGGTTTCCAGCGGTTGACGCAGAGAATCGAGAGCCGCCCGCTGAAATTCCGGCAGTTCATCCAAAAACAAAATGCCTTGGTGGGCCAGCGAGATTTCCCCAGGTTTGGCGCGAATGCCCCCCCCTACAAGGGCAGGAATGGACGCCGAGTGATGGGGGTCACGGTAGGGGCGTTCCATAATCAGCATCCCTTCTTTCAGCTGTCCCGCGATGCTGTGGATCATGCTGACCTCTAGGGCTTCTTCGGGGGAAAGAGGCGGCAAAATGGTGGTCATGCGCGAAGCCAGCAAAGATTTTCCCGCCCCGGGAGGGCCAGAAAGCAAAACATTATGTCCCCCGCTGGCGGCAATTTCCATGACCCGTTTGGCGCTTTCTTGGCCCCGCACGTCCCGCCAATCGCCACGGGGTTTAGAGGCATCTTGGGCCATGGGACGGGGGGGGCTCAGGCGTTGGCGCTGCAGAATATGGTTGGTGAGCGCCACCAATGAATCTGGGGCTAAGATAGAAAGCTCGCCGGCCCAAGCCGCTTCGCTGCCGTTGCCTTCTGGGCAAATCAGGCCGCATCCCTGCGCGTTGGCATGGACGGCAGCAGGCAAAATGCCACTGACGGGGGTGAGGAGACCGTCCAAGGCCAGCTCGCCCATGGCATAATAGGTATCAATGGCCCCCTGGGGAATGACACCCATGCCAACCAAAAGACCCAAAGCAATGGGCAAATCAAAGTGATTGCCTTCCTTAGGGACATCCGCCGGTGATAAATTAACAGTGATTCGTTTGGGGGGCAGGGCCATGCCAATGGCATGCAGGGCAGAGCGTACCCGTTCGCGGGATTCCGCCACCGCCTTATCCGCCAGTCCCACAATCTGAAAACCGGGGACCCCATTGGCCAAATGCACCTGAACGTCAATGTCCAGCACATCCATGCCATAAAAACTAGAGGTTCGTACCCGAGCAACCATGGGGATCATCCCAATAAAAAAACAACCCTACAAGAGTATGTTTCCACGGGCAAGCGCCTTGTCCCTTGCTCAGGGTCATTCAATAAACCTTTGTTAGGATTTGGATGGCTTTGTAGGTTTTTCGTTGGAAGAATTGGATGCCTTCGGTGAATTTTCCGATGGTTTTGT
>JBIIHL010000011.1:0-40455 GCA_044235825.1 Alphaproteobacteria bacterium
CGAGGTCAGTGTGCGTAGCCGTCCCCGTCAAAGTTACCATGATAGTCATCTGCACGTTTGAGGGCGTGTTTGGTCCACATACCCCTTGACCAACATCAAACAACCGTGGTTCAACAGAAAGAGAGACACTTTGTTTATGCCGAAATCGGGGGTTGTATGTCGTCCTGTCAATTGATTGCTGTGGCTCAACAAAAAGGGGGGGCGGGGAAAACGACCTTGTCCATCAATTTGGCTGTGACGTGGGCGAAACAGGGGAAAAAGGTGTGTTTGATTGATGCCGACCCGCAGGAAAGCAGCACACGCTGGTATCAAATCCGTCAAAAATTGTATGGCAACACAGCGTATTATCCTGTTGTTCTGACCGCCAGTGGGTGGCGCATGAGTGCGGAGTTATCCCGCCACAGCAACGATTTTGACGTGATCGTCATCGATAGCCCCCCCCATACCCAGACCGATGCGCGTTTGGCCGTCAGATCTGCGGATTACGTTATTGTTCCGGCCCAGCCCAGCCCTGTGGATTTGTGGGCCAGCGAGGCGACGTTGCAACTGGCGGCGCAGGAATCCACGCCGTGTTGTTTGGTGTTAAACCGTGTGACGCCGCGCAGTTTGCTGAATCAAGAGGTGGCTGGCACCCTAAAAACCCTGAATGCCGATGTGGCGAAAACGAAAATCGGAAATCGTGTGCATTTTGCCCGCTCTTTGTTGCAGGGGCGCGGCGTTTCGGAACTCTACCCAGGCAGCTCTGCCGATGAAGACATCATTGCCCTAATTGGGGAGGTTGAAAAACGTCTGGCCAAACAGGCCAAGGGGTATGAGGCGCAGAGGGCGTGAGAGTTTTAGGGCTTAGGCGGGGGATCATACCCATCCCCCCCCCATGGGTGGCAGCGCATCAGGCGTTTGGTAATCAACCCAAGGGCCCTGAAAACCCCATGCTGGTTCAGGCAAAGGCGGGCATACTGGGAACACGTTGGCAAAAACCGGCAGGATCGCCCCATAAACGGGGATAACAGCATTTGATACAGCCATAAAAGCGCGTAAAAGGGGGCTTTGAGGAGGCTTTGAATCATGATACAGAAGAGAGGCGTTCCCATTGGTGTCCGATTGTTTTTTTAGTATACCCCATGCGTCCTGACATACAAATCATTGTTGATCTGGTGCAACCCCATCAAAGGGTTTTGGACATTGGCTGCGGTGATGGGGGTTTGCTGCGGCGCTTGGTGGATGAAAAACAGGTGGATGCGCGGGGGATGGATGTGCATCTGGACAGCGTTCAGACCTGTGTTCAGCAGGGGCTGGCCGTGATTCAGGGGGATGCCAACCAAGATTTGGGGGATTATCCGGATCAATCCTTTGATTGGGTCATTTTATCCCAAACCCTGCAGGCCATGCAGCGTCCGGATCACATTATGCAACAGCTGGTGCGCATTGGCCGCCGCGTGGTGGTGTCTATTCCCAACTTTGGGTATTGGAAGGTGCGTTTGTTCCTGTTGCTGCGGGGGCGGATGCCCGTTTCCAAATTTCTGCCCTATCAATGGTACGATACCCCCAACATCCATTTGTGCACGGTCCGTGATTTTATGGGACTGTGTCGGGATCAGAACATGATTTTAGAGCGTCTGATTCCCCTGACCCCCTCGGGGACCTATAACCGGTCCTTTTGGGCGGATCACCTGATGAACTGGGCCGCTGAGCAGGCGGTTTTTGTGGTGAGATCAGGTGACAGGTAACAGGTAACAGGTGACAGGTGACAGGTTACCGGTGACAGGATATCTGTTCTGTCTTTTTTTTTTTATTTTTCAATTTTTTATTATTAAACAAGGAGATAGTGTATGAGCACAACCCTATATACCCAGCGCCTAGAGGCCCCTGCCGTTGCTGCGGTGGCTTTGGCGGATGTTTTATCGTATTTACGCCTGCCGGCGGCCACGCCGGAGGTGTCTTTGGTGACGCAATTTTTAGAAAGCGCAGTGCAGGCCGTTGAGTTATCTTGTGGTTTGGGGCTGATCCGTCAAAAATGGCGTTTTGTGGCCCATCGTTGGAAAATCACTTTGCCGGACCGGAAAAGCTTTCGGGGGCCGGATGTTTTGGTGCGTTACCCTGGGTGTTCGATTAAGGAAATGAAACTGGCACGTACCCCGCTTATTTCCGTGGACGCTGTTAAAGTGGCGGGTAGCAATGGATTGATGGAAGACATTGCCCCCGCCCTGTATCACATTGAATCGGTGGGACAGACGGTTTTTCTGCGCAATGCCTACGGTGCCGATTTACCCAACCCAACAAAAGATCGTTTTGGGATTCGGGTGGATGCCACCATTGGCTTTGGGGATACCCCCAGCACCATCCCCCCTACGCTGCGTCAGGCGATTTTGCTGTTGGTGGCCTCGTATTACGAAAACCGTGGCAAGGGATATGTTGATATGCCTCAGGGTGTAAAAACCTTGCTGGCCCCGTTTCGTGAGGTCAACATTTGAATGTAATGATTTGGGGGACTGGACAGAAGAGGTCCCCCTCATCATCTGAAACCTTTCCCAGACGGTTACAATGCTGAAAGATCCACCCTGCTAAGGATAGGTATAAGCAAGAAAGCCATCATGGGGAGAAAGAAAAACAGAATTAAAGGTATAACCAATTTGTTGGCAAGAGCCTCTAACTTAGCTTGGATTCGGGCGATGCGATCTTTACGCATTTCTGTGGAAATCCGTCGCATCGATGCGGCGATGGGTGTTCCGGTGCGTTCGGCTTGGTTGATGGTGGTAACAAAAGAACGCACCTCATCGAGAGGAAAGCGTTTATACAATCCATCAAAGGCTTTGGCCCTGCTGTCCAGCATAGCCAGCTCGATGCTCAGGATTGAAAATTCTTCTGAGATGACGGGATATTTATTTTCCAGTTCATGGGCCAATTTTGGGAGGGCCATATCAATGGTCATGCTGGCCTCGTTACACAAAGCCAGCATTTCCAAGGCATCAGGAAAAATCTTTCGGACTTCTCCGACGCGTCGATTGCGACGGTTTTTGACGTAAAAAATAGGAATATAAACCCCTATTGCAGGCCCAATGATATACGGTAGGATGGCTAAATTTCCCTCGAGAGGCTGTAAGAAGGCGAAGAGCAGACCCAAGAGCAGACCCACGATGGCCCCTATCAGTTGGCCGAAGCTATAAAGGTAAAACGCGTAATTTTCTCTGAACCCTGCCTGTGTTAGTAGTTTTTTGGTTTCGTTGGTAGAATCAGAATCAGGTGTATCCGTGGTTTTATTAAAGTATTTTTGTAAAACATATCCCAATTTCTTAAAGGTTTTAGAAGAGTGTATGGATGTTGGTCCCGCTCTTTCTTGGCGTTTCATGGCAATTTGTCGTTTGATCAAACGATCGACGGCTTTTTCTGAAGACTGTGGTATCACGCCCCTTAAAAAAAAGGCAATCATGGCAAAACTGAGAGCCCAAATGATGATCCCTTCCATATCAACCATCCAATGCTTTTTTGTTCATATAATGGATCAGTATAATACCCAGCACCATCCAGAGCACCAACAGTTGTCCTGTTTCTTTTCCCTCGCCGTTCATAAAATACATGACGTTTTTGGGGTCCACAAAATACATGACAATCCCCATCACGATGGGCAAGCCGATGAAAAAACGGACCTGAAATTTGGCGCTGGCGGTTTTGACTTTTAGCTGTCTTAGGATCATTTGGCGACCAAGAATCATCTCTCTGAGGGAGTCTAGACTTTTTCCGAGATTGCCTCCCGATTCAATTTGTGTGACAACACTGAGTGCAAAAAAGTCAAAATCCTGTAACTGGAGACGAGCGGCAGCCTGTTTGATGGCCTCTTGCGGGGTGCGCCCCATAAGAATATCCTGACGCATACGGTTAAATTCATCGCGAACAGGACCTGGAAATTCTTCACACACCACACGAAAAGAATCCTGCAGGGATGTCCCAACGCTGATGGCACGGGCAATGGTGGCAATAACATCCACAAAGTCTTTTTCAAACAAGGCACGACGTTTTTGTTGTTTTCTTTTGAGATAAAAAGCCACCCCCATAAACCACAGAAGAAGACTGATCACGACAGAGATAGGCCAAGAGAAAGATGCCCCTTTAAAAAGGACGAAGGCCAGAAATCCTGCTATGGGAATGTTGATTGCTAAAAACCGATCAAAAGGTATGCGAATGCCCGCCGTAAAAAGGATGTCATCCAAGCGATCAATGAGAGTGGCGTCATCATACCTTTTAACTCTGCCTTGTATTTTAGCCGTTATTCTAAGAGGTGTTGAACTTTTTGTGGTATTTTTATAAGGGGAGGTCTTTTGTTGTTCCATGGCCTTTAAAGATTTTGGAATGAGGCGGATGATGCCCAGCCCATACAAGATTAAAAGAAGAACAGAAAAAAAGCCTAAAAATAAGAAAACAAAGGTCATAAAATATCCCCTTGCATAGCCAATCGCAGTGCATCACCCAGATCGTAATAGTTGGCCCGTTCGACAAAAGCGGGGGTGATTTTGGTGGAAACGAATTCCCCTTTTAATTTTCCATCATTATCTGTACCTTTATAGCGGTAGACGAACAAATCTTGGGTGACGATAGTGTTGTCTTCGACCCCCGTGATTTCTGTGATATGTGTGACGCGGCGATGTCCGTCACGCATTCGGCTGACCTGAACAATCAGATTAACGGCATAGGCCACCATCGCCCGTGTGGTTTTTTCAGGCATGTCAAAACCGGACATTGTTAGCATATTTTCCATACGCATCAAACAGTTACGTGGTGAGTTAGAGTGAACGGTGGACATGGACCCATCGTGACCCGTGTTCATGGCCTGAATCATATCGACGATTTCCCCGCCACGGCATTCCCCAACAATAATACGATCAGGGCGCATCCGCAGGGCGTTTCGCACCAAATCGCGGATATTGATTTCCCCTTCCCCCTCTAGGTTCGCCGGCCTTGTTTCCAGACGGACCACGTGGGGCTGTTGTAGTTTTAATTCGGCAGAATCTTCGATGGTGATGAGACGCTCTTCGTCCCAAATGCGCTGAGAAAGGGCGTTCAAAAGGGTTGTTTTCCCCGATCCTGTTCCCCCAGAAATCATGATGTTTACGCGGGATTTGGCGGCAATATCCAGAACGCGCTCCATGGATGGAGATATACTGCCACTGGTCACCATGTCCGATAGGGTGATGCCTTTGACTGAAAATTTTCGAATTGATATGGCTGTGCCATCCATGGAAAGAGGATGGATGATGATGTTAACACGGCTGCCATCAGCCAATCGGGCATCCACCATGGGAGATTTTTCGTCGATGCGACGGTTAATGCTGTTGGCAATGCGGGTGGCAATGTTTCGTAAATGACCTTCATCCCGAAAGGGAAAAATCACGGGACGCAGTTTCCCCGCCCGTTCATAATAACAATTTTTGACATTATTGATCAGGATTTCCGTGACGGTGGGATCTTTTAACACCAATTCCAAGGGGCCAAGACCCAGCATATCATCTAAAATTAAGTCAACGACTTGTTTTTTTTCTTTTTGTGTTAAGGCAATTTTTTTTGCATAGGCCATTTGTGATGTGATGTCCTGAACATCCACCTCAAGTTCGGCCCGTTTCATTTTTGATGCGGCAACGGAATCAATACGGTTCATGATCCCAGGGTAGAGGGCAACGTAGGCCTCCCAGGAGGTTTTATCCACAAGGTTCTCTGCCTCTTGGATGTCTGTTTGCATTAGCTTTGGTTTGGCTTTTGGGTCAAGATTTAAAAAGTCCGTCATCAGGCGTTGTACAATGAATCCCTGATCTTCGGCAGATAAGGTTTTTCCCATCAAGGAAAGCCATTCACCAATGATTTTTCTGATTTTTAATTCTGTTGATGCCAAATCAGCATTTTTGGCTTCTTCGATGGAAATACGTCGTTCGACAATTTTGATAATGCTGGTGTATATAGGGTCAAGGTGGGATTGTCCTGATGTCATGAATAAATCATCCTATTTTTTAAATTTATCAAGAACGGTGGAAATTGTTTTGATAAAATGGGACTGCTGAATTGGCGGAAACCCTTTTTCATCTGTAATTTTTTCAATTAAGTTGTGTATAGCCTGTGTATAATCACTTTTGGGATCCAGTTGGACAACGGGTTTGGATTCGTTGATGGATTTTAACAAAAGATCTGTTGCATCAGGTATAACACCCACAACTTTAACTTTTACACGGGCATCGAAATCACGGGCAGCAATAAGATCAGGGTTGTTATTTTTGACTCGGTTTAAAACCACCCCAACGGCATTAACATTTTTGTAAAATACGGCTTGATTGGATAAGAGAATGGTATCACGAAGGCCAATGACCGTCGAATCTGTGGTAATGAAAAGATAGGATAAACGCTCGATAAATGATGCCATTTTAACCACCAATGACCGCGGCATATCATAGATGATGTAGTCATAGTTTTTTTGAACGGCTTCTAGCAGGCGAATCAATCCTTCCTCTTTTAGCAGGGAGAAAGAGGTCAAGCTGGCTTCGCTGCAAATCAGATGGAAGTGGGCTGTTTTTTTGATGCATAAATCTTCAACAAAACTTTGATCTATGCGTGAGGGTGCATCCATAGCATCCTGAAGGCCAAAACGGGGCTTAACATCAAACAAAAAGGATTGGACGCCCAAATTCATGTCCATATCGATGAGAAGGACTTTTTTTTTCAATTCTTCTGCCAAAGACCATGCGAAAGCCGCGGCCAAACTGGAGGTTCCCACACCCCCGTGGGATCCGACAAAGCCCATGATTTTTCCACGATAATGTTTTCCTTGTCTCTGATTGAGATCCATTTTTCGATCACTGAGGTTACCAGCAGCATTGAGAATATCCTGTCCTGTGATGGGGGTAATCAGGTAGTCAGCCAGAGGATTTTCAGTGATTTTTCTAAATAACGGTATATCGTTTTGGGTGCCTATATAGATGACGATTTGATCATAACGCACTTTTGAATTGATCGAGGTCACAAAGGTTACCGGATCGACAACATAACTGAGATCTATCAAGAGGACCCGAGCTTGGGAGGCCGCCCCCCAATTTTGGGCAATTTGTTTAACAGGATCCCCTGTGACAAGCTGACCATCATTCCAAAAATTTACAATAGCCTCATTGATAGCCGGTGTGAGTTCTGGATTTTGAATGAACGCCAAGCAGGTCATGATAATAAAAATTCCAGGGTTGTTATGAACATTCTGTATGATTTATTGACCTGGCGAGAGAGCGGCACCGTCACCGCTGTTACTTTTTTCGTCGCCAGATTTAGGCTTAAATTTACCCTCCAGAACGTCTTTTTGCAACTTAACAAAAGGCATGGTGCTGTATTCTGGATCCATGGTTTTCCCCCGAACAACGTGTTGTGGGTTTTTCATTTGGGCCAGATAGTTTTGGCGGTTGGCACATCCGATGCCGACAGCAGACATGCTGGTGGTGTGGGCTCGGTCAAAACTCCATTCTGATAAATCGACACATCCGGCCGCGGTAACCGTGTATTGTTTGACAATCACAGCCACAGTTACTTTTTTGGTTTCCCCGAGTTTATCATCAACGGTTACGCCGGTTTTTTGGGGTTCCTCTGGGGTGGTTTCCTGATCGTTGGCGTATTCCATGATGCGGTGATAGGGAACGTTTAGACCATCCATGGCGGCGGTGACCTGACGGATTTGATGTTCAACACCAGGGCGAAACGCAGGGACTGTGCCCTCGGCCATATCTTGATCCGCTGCAGATTGAATGTGCGAGACATAAAAAATGGCATTCGGCATATCCCGATAATAGGCCACAAAACGCCCAATGTAATCTTTATATTCCTTAGAAAGAGGTGCGTGGGCACTTTCTGGCAAAGCCAGAACGATACGATCCTCTTGGGATTCCAACTGATGGGGTTTTTGGGTGTAGGGCTCTAAATTGTCGAATGTTTGTCCTGCACATGCAGACAAAGCCACCAAACCGATTAAACCCATCATCAAAGATATATAACGACGCAACATAATCAAACCTTTCTTTATTCAGGAATCATTCAGATTCTTGTCTTTATTCCATAACAGCGCCACCCATGGGAACACTGCTGCCTGTTTTGCTGCGTTCGCTGTTGGAGATGCGAGAGGGACGCAGGGTATCCGAGAGTCTTTGGCCCCCAAAAGCCCGCTGGGCAAAGGTGGGGACACGCAAATCACTTTGGGGGGTTTTAAAGGCCACTTCGGGGTTGCTGACGGGTGTGACAATGCTGGGGGTCACGATGATCATGAGTTCTGATTTTTTCCGCTCAAAATTTTCCGAACGGAACAGGGGGCCAAGGATGGGGAGATCCCCCAGTCCAGGCACGGCCTGCAGGGATTCTTTCAGGTTGTTTTGGAACAATCCTGCCAGCAGGAATCCTTGACCATCGCCCAGTTCCACGGTGGTTTCAACCTTTCTGGATTCAATGGCGGGTATGGTGATGTCCTGAATAATTACAGCCCCGTTATCGCTGAGGTTGCTGACTTCAGGCTTAACATTCAAACGGATACGATTTTCAGAAAGGACCACGGGGGTAAAATTAAGTTGTACCCCGAATTGTTTGTATTCGGTGTTGATTTCTCCGTCATTAACAGAGGTGACCACGGGAAATTCCCCACCTGCGAGGAAGCTGGCGGTTTCACCGGACAGGGCGGTTAAGTTGGGCTCGGCCAAAACGGTGGCCATACCTTCGTCTTCCAAGGCCTCAAGCAAAACATCCACACCCAAGTTGTCACCAAAATAAGAAAGAAAACTTTGGTAGGGGTTGGGGCTTTGGCCGCCGACTTTGTAGGGGCTACGACCTGGGCTGAAAAGGTCGGTGTCTTTATCTGGAGTCGTTAGGGCCCCTCTGGGGCTGTACAGACCGGTTCTGAATTCACCATTACGTGAATAAAGGTTCCAATCGACCCCAAAGGATTGGGAAACCTCGCGGCTGACCTCGGCCACGCGCACGCGCAGCATGACCTGGTTATCGGCGGTGGTGGTCATCATGTTGATGATGCCAGAGTCAGATCCCTCAGATCCTAATAGACCTCCGCCTGAGCTGCTTCCTGCGAAGCCTTGGGCGATGCGCATGGCCACTTCGGCGTCAGAGGCATTTTTGACCATCCCTTTCAGGACCAAACGACCACCGACAAATTCGGCTTTGATGTTCGCGCTGGGCAAAACCTGTTTAATGGCATCCATGACCACGGCGGTGTTCATGGACACGGTGATGGTCTCGGTGTAGGCAATTTTGCCATCCCCATCCAGAACATGCAGGGTGGTTGAGCCCTGTTTCAAGCCATAAACATACAGCATGTTGGCAAACTCTGCGGACACATCCACAATTTCAGAATTGGCCACGAAAACGGCTTTGGCAGGTTTTGTTAGGGGAATGAATTTTCCTGTTCCGGCCATGATCTCCATAGCCGAGGCCAAAGGTGCATGGGCACAAAAGAGCGTCAGAATCATCAAAGGGATATATTTTTTCATCATCATAACATAAACTTTCAATAAAAAAGATCAAAGCTTAAGGGTTAGTAGGGGAAGAGATATTGTTAGATCCCTCTTGTTTTCCTTTGGCAGAGCCGCGCATCATAAAAATCTTTTCTTGGTCTTGGGCATTTTGGGTTTTATTTTGGGTTTCAGGGGCGGAGATATTTTTTTTGATTTCTTGTTTGCCCTTGGATGAACCGAGCATGATAAACATGTTTTGATCCTCAACATCCTTTGTTTTGGATGGTTTTCCGGTTTTTATGGTGTTTGTTAAATCGGGATTAAATCTGGCGATAAAGGGGCTGATATCCGTTGTGACGGTTTGGGATTTGAAATCGCCATCCAATGCACTCTCGATAAAATAGGGGGGTGTGATAGATTTTTTTTCAATCTCTTCAGTGGTGTACTGGGTGTAAAGAGACAGTTGAAGGGGATTGGCCACCACAGAAATTTCCCCTGTTTTTGAGGCAACGGCAAGGATTTCTGCAATTTTTTCTGTGACTTCCAGCGTAACACTTTTGGCGACCTTGGCTGCTTGCTGCGGGGCAGCCGTTTGTGCTGTTTCAGGGTTGGCGGCAAAATTAAACTGACCGTCAATGGCCAGAATACGAATGTTTTTAAAGAGGGTTTCCACGACGTCCACAGATTCTTGTTTGTTTTTTGTAACATCAATGGGCATTTTGTGATTAAAAACAATATCAACGTAATCCCCTGGCTGAAGGGCGCCCAGGACATAGCCGTCAGATGGTTTGATATCCACGGAGGTGGCTTTCATCCCCTTGCGAATCAGGGCCGAGAAATAGTTGCTGCGGCTTTGTGCGGTGACCAAATTGGATTTGAGCAAGGGGGTTCCTGCCGGCTGTGGGGTTAGAAAAGCGGCACCAATAAAGCTGGGCAGTTCGTCTTTTTTGATATGATCGGGAAGAATACCATTTTTGGGCCATTCTTTAACTTCGACGAGAGCCTCTGAAACAATACCACCGGCGTAAACTTTATTTTTCAGGGTGTAAATTTCTGTGCCTTTAAATTTTTCCACAAGTTCTTTGGTGTTAAAGGCCTGTTGTTGAACTGTAAGATCGGTTTTCTTCTCTTGTGTGGAAAGAAACAAAGCCAAAAAGCCAGCCAGAACTGCAGCGGCGACGAGATAAAGAATACGCATAAATTTTTATCCTTTTAAAAATACCTAACTTTGAAACATCTGGGTCCAAACCTTGGCAAAAAGAAAAAACCCCCCCGCCGATAAGGCCAAACCATAAGGTATCTTGAGGTTTAGCATATCGGGTAAATCTGAATTTTCCTTTAAAGGCATGATTTTTCTGTAATGAATCCCCAGATAAACCACAGAAACAACAAAACCCGCGACAGCCATAACCATCAAAAACATCATGACGTTTTGGGGTTGGCACCAGAATCCCAAAGCGGCGAACAGTTTACCATCCCCAGCGCCCATCAGTTTAAAATAAAAAACAAGAAAGCCAACGAGGAGGAAAACCGCCCCGATGAGAAGCTGAATCAAGATGGCAGAGGGAGGAAGCAGGGGCAACCAAACCCCAAAAGCCGAAACACCAATGGCGATGGCCAGCCGATTGCTGATGCGATACGTGGTCACATCCTGATAACAGATCAAGAGAGATGCGATAAAGGCAAAAATAATGCACAGTGAAGGCAAATAAACTGACAGAATGTTGTGGACGTCAAGGTTCATTAAATCAACGGCGTAATAAAGGTTAAAGGTTTATTAAGAAAAAATAAAACTCTTTCGTGTATACAGCGTATAAAAAAGTAAGTCAAGTTATTTTTTTAAAAAAAATAAAATTTTATATGATTCCGCTGAAAAGTGCTGGTTATCCCATGGCGGTTTATGGTTAAAAATTATTGTTTAAAAAGGATTTTTTATGAAAATAGTATCCCCCTCTTTGTTGCAGCATCTGCAGGGTTATGTCACAACCCTGGCCACGTGTTTTAAAATTTCCCGTTTGGACGGCGTTGTTTATGGGTTTACCAGTTGGGACCGGACGTTGGTTTTGGATGGGGTTGTCTATCAGGCCACGGAAAGCTTGCTGAGCTCTGCGCTGGAGAGCACGGCGGATTTAACGCCGGATAATTTGGACATTCAGGGGGCGTTGAATCATGATGTGTTGGATGCCTCGGATCTTCTCTCGGGGGTTTATGATGGGGCGTTTGTGGATGTGTTTCGGGTGAATTATCAGGATTTGCCCACCAGCCTGAGTGATACCCGCATTTTATGGCTGCGCCGCGCGGTGATTGCCACGGTCAGTTTTGAAAACGGGCGTTTTGTGGCGGAATTGCGGGGCCTGAGCGAAAAGCTGAAAAAGGCGCATCTGGACCTGTACAGTCCCACGTGCCGCGCCAGACGCTTGGGGGATTGGGCCTGCGGGGTTTCGCTGGTGGGTCATCAAAACACCCACACCGTGACAGCGGTGAGCGATGGGCGGCGGTTTGGGGCGAGCCATGTTCAGGACAATGATTATTATCGTTTTGGTCTGATCCGCTGGACATCGGGCCAGAATATGGGGCGCGAGTTTGTGGTTAAGGCCTATGCCTCTGGTCAATTTACGCTGGCCTTTGCGGCGCCCTTTGCAGTGGCTGTGGGGGATGCCTTTGTGGCCACGCGGGGGTGCGACCGGCAATTTTCCACGTGCCGCGATGTGTTTAATAACGTTAAGAATTTTCGCGGTGAACCCCCGCATTTGCTGCCTGGGGAGGATAAAATCCGAACGCTGTAGGCGATTGGGCCTATCTGGCCTCAGCAGACAGGGATTCGGGGGTGGTTAGGTATTGTTTCAAAACAGATTCCAGCGCCGCCCGCCCGATGGGTTTGGTCAGATAATCGGTCATGCCGGCATCCAGACAATGTTCCCTGTCCCCCTCAACTGCGTTGGCGGTTAGGGCAATGATGGGGATATGGGCCCCGTATTTTGAGGACCTGATTTTTTGCGTGGCCTGAATTCCGTCCATGACAGGCATTTTAATGTCCATCAGGATGGCATCCAGGGTTTTTTTGTGGGTTTGAAACAAAAAAACGGCCTCTTCGCCGTTGTTGGCCAGCAAAACCTCGCACCCCATCATTTGCAAAATGGTGGATACCAGTTTTTGGTTTAATGGGTAATCTTCGGCCAAAAGGATTTGATACAATGCCATAAAGAAAATCCTGTATTTTTGTTGACTTTCGTGAGTATGGTCTTTTTTGGTTAAAATTCCATCAATACAACCTAAGGTTTATTGCTTTGTCTGTTTCAACACCATTATTGCCTGAAAAACACGCCTTGGTTGTGGTTGGGGCGGGGCAGATGGCCCGCGCCATGGTGGCCGGATGGCAGCGGGAGGCGTGTCCGTTTCACACGATTTATACCGTGGATCCCCACCAGACCGAGGGGTTGGGGGGAAACACCATTGCCTGCGCCCATCCCGAAGACCTGCCCCCCCTGCCCCAGCCCTATGTGGTGATGTTTGCCGTTAAGCCCCAGATTTTGGGGGATCTGTTGCCCCATTGGAAAGGCATAACGTCCAACGCCCGTTGGGTGGTGTCCATCGCGGCGGGGTTTTCGTGTGCGCGTTTGCAGCAGGGGCTGGGCCATCCCGTGATCCGTTTGATGCCCAACACGCCTGTGGCTGTGGGATCGGGGATTATTGGGTATTACACCCCCACCGTTTGCGATGATCAGACACAGGCCTTTGTTCAGCATATCCTGCGCCCGTTGGGGTTGTTGGTGCCGGTGGGCAGCGAGGATGATTTGAATCGCATCACGGCGTTTTCCGGCAGTGGTCCGGCCTATATTTATGCGTTTCTTGAGGGGTTGGAGCAGGCCGCGCTGTCTCTGGGCCTGTCCCCAGACTTGGCCCCCGCCATGGCCCAAACGCTGATGCGGGGCAGTTTGAACCTGAAAGACGCAAGCCCCCAATCCGCCGCCGCCCTGCGTCAGGCCGTCACCAGCAAAGGCGGCACGACCGAGGCCGGCCTGTCCATCCTGATGAACCCCGACAGCGGCCTGTTCCCCCTGCTGAACGCCACGGTTCAGGCGGCGTATCGGCGGGCGGGGGAGATTGGGTGACAGGTGACAGGTGACAGGTGACAGGTGACAGAATCTGGGGTTTTGTTTGGCTATTCAAGGATCATTTTTTCATCCCCCAGAATCTCCATCAAGCGCCGGTACGGCTGGCGGGGGGCGTGTCAGGGTGGGGGTTTTGGTGTCGTGTGATGATACGAAAAAGCCCTGCGGAGGGAAACTCCGCAGGGCCCCAAGAAACCGAAAAGAGAAAACTACTCTTTAGGGGCAGCAGGCTGTTCGCCAGCAGGGGTTTCTGTGGTGGTGGTTGTTGTGGTGGTTTCTTCTTTTTTCACTTCTTTGGTTTCGTCAGCAGCGTGAGCAGCGGAAACAGCGAAAAGAGACAGAATAGCAGACAGTAAGATACTTGTTTTCATTTAAAGAACCTCATTTAAGGCAGTTTGAAAAAAAGTGTGATTTGATTCGCACCTTGAATTTAGTCATACCCTATCCACACAGAAATGCAAGAGGATTTTTTTAAAGCAGAGAATTTTGGTTGTTCTTGTTGTGATTGGTTGTTTTTTTAATTTAAAGTATTGGTTTTCAAGGGTTTTAAAAAAAGAAAAAAAGGGCCTTTGTTTGGGCTTTGTGTTGCTGGTTGGTGTTTTCCAAAGGGGTGTTTGAAAAAAAAGTTTTGTGAAAAGGTACTACTTGGGCAGACAATGGAATGCAAATGATCTCTGAGATGTGCGTGCGCGTTATGCCTTTTCCATCAGGGATCGGAAAATATCGGCGCGAGATGTGAAAAACTCTTTTTTTTCAAAGATATTATGGGTTTTTAAATAATCACAATAATCCACGGGGATGAGGGGATTTTTTAGCCATATCCCCTGAACAGCCTCCAGCATTTCTTGGGTATCGGCGATGCTTTGCCATAAATCCTGGGGGTTAGGGTCGCCCTCTTTGACGGAGGCCTTTCCTGAAAACAGGTCCGTTAAACGGGTTAAAAGACAGTCGTAAAGGGTCATAAGGACAAACCCGCGGGCGGTTTCTAGGGCCTCAACACAAACCTGATGCAGCAGGATTTCACTGGATTGCCAACCGATTAAAAAGGCTTTGGGGTTGTCTTCTAGGGTTTGAATCAGCTGCGCTTGTAAAGCGTGTAAAACATTTTCCGGCCAGAATGACAGGGTCGCATCGGCATGTTTTTGCTCGGACTGTTGACGATAAAGATCATAACAGGCCAGATATCCCGTTGCCTGAGCGTATTCTTCCAAATCCTCAACCAAGTGTTGTTCAAACAAAAACCGCGTCAACGCCACCAACGTCACCAAATCGGGGACAGAGGGAACAGCAAGGGGTTTATGGTGCAGGTGATCTTCTAAAACTTTGCCTTCTGCACACAAACGCACGATGGATAGGGGTTTGAGGAAGTGGATTTTGTGCTGGACTTTGTCCTCGAAGGCTTCCTCAGAAATCACGGGACCCGGTAACGCTCGCAGGCAAACGTCCCAAAACCAAGACATAGCCCGCCGAGCCATAAAACCATCCTGAGTGATGCATGATCGTTTAAGAATATATCCGATTTGCCTTTTCAAGGCAAATCAGAACCGAGCGCAAACATTGGGATTGTTTGGCGATTTCCAAAAATTTCATGGATTTTGAAAATTCAATGGCGGTTTCTTCGCGTTGATAAAGGGCGGAGAGGATTTCTTCGTATTTTATACGAATCATGTTGTGAAGGGCCCCTTCGGTTTCCGGATGGGTTTCCTGACAAGAAACATTCATCACACAGGCCAGACGCAACAGTTCCACATAATGAATATGAAACAGGGACGAACGAATGGCCCGTGTTTCATGAATGTTATGGGGATCCCAACTGGCAATCATGCCGTAGGGATCATCACAAAAATCGTGATAATAAAGATCCCAAATCGCCTGATACACTTCTGAAAAAATTTGTTTTAGGGGGTCTTCCCCTGATGGGAGGGACGCGAGGCAATCATACAGAGCCTCCAGCGAAAGATCAGCGTAAGCGGTAAAATGTTCATAACCATATTGATGAGACAGCACCGCATAAAGGGACTTTAACGCCACGAGATCCTTCTGATGAATCCCGCTCGACGATCCCCGCAGGGCATCACTGATTTGAAACAAATACGCTAAGAGCTCCAGAGGGCTTTTGTCAGACAGAGTACCGGAAAACTCTGGAGAGGATGAAACGGGCGAAGATTCATCGGAAAAAGGTAAAGTCATAAAAATCCCGCAAAATCAGTGACTCTACGGATTGTGACATAGAAGGGTAAACATAGCGTTTAGGGGGACGGATCGGGTGAGGGTTTTATACGTTTGCCAAAGCGTCTTGAAAAACCCATGGATCCCGTCGGCGGATGGTGGTTTTGATGGTTTCACCCATGCTTTGGGTGGCCATATCCAATTCGTAGCGTTTTTGCAAATTCATCCAAAACGCCGCAGACACCCCAAGCCATTGTTCCAAACGAAGGGCCGTATCCGCCGTCATCGCCCGTTTTCCCGCAGTCAGTTGATAAATTCGGTTTGAGGGAATGTTGAGCTCTTTGGCCAAAGCCGCCGGAGACAGACCAAGCTCGGACAATTCATCCGCCAAAACTTTACCAGGGTGGATGGGGATTTTTTGGGTCATTGGATGTTGGGAATGTTTCATTTGCTTGACCTTATAATAACTTAGATCTTCTTCGTCGCCTTGGCTGTTTTTTTGATATACAGCTGCTGCAGGATGGACAGCAGGTTGCTCCATGTCCAGTAAATCGACAATCCCGCCGGCAGGGGCGCCGCGATAAAGACCATCATGATGGGCATGGTGTTCATCAAAATCACCTGTGTTTTGTCGGTGGGTTGGGGGTTAAACAGTTGGCTGATATACATACTGATGCCCATCAACAGCGGCCAGACACCGATATGCAAGAAAGACGGTAAATCCAGAGGGATATGGCCAAAGGCATTCAGGACATAGGCCGTATCCGGCGCTGAAAGGTCCGGAATCCAGCCCCAAAACGGGGCGTGACGCATATCGAGCGAAATCACCAGAATTTTATACATGGCCAAAAATACAGGCAGCTGCAACAACATGGGCAAGCAGCCTGAGGCTGGGTTGACCTTGTTTTCCTTATACAGTTTCATGACCTCTTGACTCAGCTGCAGGCGTTCCTCGGTGGCGGTGCCGCTATAGCGGGCCTTGAGCTCGTCAACGCGGGGCTGGAGGTCCTTCATTTTGTTCATGGATTGATAGGATTTGTTGGCCAGCGGGAACATCAGCAACCGCACAATCACCGTCAGCAGCAAAATCGCCGCCCCCATGGTGCCCGTTTGCTGGTACAGCCAGTGCAACAGTTGAAACAATGGCTTTGTGATAAAATAAAAGGTGCCGTAATCAATAACGCGATCAAACAGCGGGATGTTTAGTTTTTTTTGGGTTTCCGCCAAAACCGCCGCATCCTTGGGCCCCACAAAAATGTGGGTGGTAAAGCTTTGGGTGCGTCCCGACAGCAAGGGGGGCATTTTGGCCACATAATCAATCTGGTGACGCAGGCCCGTGGCCTCGGTCTGGCGGCGTAGGCGGAACTGCGCCTGTCCCTCGGGGATTAATCCGGTAAACCAGTAATGCTGGGCTAGGCCCAACCATCCTGTGCTGTCGGGATTAGAGAAAAACCCTTCGGTCATGTCTTCCAGATCGGAATCGTCTTTTGTCACCAAGGTCCCATCAAAAACCCCCACAGCCCCTGTCGTGACCAGATGGCCGGTATGATCGGACAAGGGCCCCTGACGCGATAACAGGCCAAAGGGGGCAATGGTGAGGGTTTTGGGGGAAATGTTATGCACCGACTGGCGCACGGTCAGCAGGTGATCCTGAAGCGTCAGGGTCGCCATAAACACCAAACCATCCGGGCTGGTCCATGTAAACTGCCCTGGTTTTTTGGCATCCGCGGTCCACAGGGCATCGCGGGGGGGGGCGCCCTCCCCCAGCCAGCCCAAACGTAAAAAGGTATCCGGTTTGCCTGTATGGGGGGGGGTTAGCAGGCGAACAGGCTCTTTCCCATCCAGCGTTTCCACATATCCCTTTAACATCATATCATCCAACAACAGGCCAGATAGGGACAAAGAGCCCTTTAATCCGTTGGTTTCTATGGGAAAACGGGGGCTTTCGGATAAAACCTCTGCCAAGGGACGAACAGCGGCCGCATCATGGGCCAGAGGGTCCAGCCCCACGCTCTGGACGGGGGTGACGGCCACAGACTGCGCGGCCAGTTCATCCTTGGTCGGTGCCAACATGGGGGCCACATACCCATAATAGATCAGCAGAAACACCATGGACAGAATCACCGCCGTGGTGATGTTGCGTGTATCGTCGTGCATAATGGCAAAGCCCCTGTGGATCGGTATAACCAGAACGTCATACCACGGTGGATTCGTTTTTAGCAACATCCGACTTGCCTGATCCCAAAGGCGTGGTATAGTGCCCACTATGATTTCAGAATACGTGCCCATTTTGCTGTTTTTGGCCATTGCCGTGGGGTTGGCGGCGGTGATGGTTGTGGCGTCGTGGATTGTGGGCCGTCACCGGCCGGACAATGAAAAGGTATCCCAATATGAATGTGGGTTTGAGCCGTTTGAGAGCGCCCGCGTGACCTTTGATGTGCGGTTTTATCTGGTGGCGATTTTGTTTATTATTTTTGATCTAGAGGTCGCCTTTTTGTTCCCGTGGTCCATTGTCCTCACGGATTTGGGCTGGCCTGGCTTTGTGTCCATGATGGTGTTTCTAGGCATTTTGACGGTCGGTTTTCTGTATGAATGGAAAAAAGGAGCGTTGGAATGGGAATAACCCCCCTGCAGGACGGCACCCCCCAATATGATTATGACACCCTGATTCGTCAGGCGGCGGACGAGTTCAACACCCACGGTTATGTTCTAACCTCTGTGGATAAACTGGTGCGGTGGGCGCGGTCGGGGTCTTTGTGGCCCATGACGTTTGGTTTGGCCTGCTGCGCGGTGGAGATGATGCACACAGCCGCATCCCGTTATGATTTGGACCGTTTTGGCACCGTATTTCGCCCATCCCCCCGCCAGTCGGATGTGATGATTGTGGCGGGAACCCTAACCAACAAAATGGCCCCAGCCCTGCGCAAGGTTTACGATCAAATGCCAGAGCCCCGCTGGGTCATTTCCATGGGATCCTGCGCCAATGGCGGCGGGTATTACCATTATTCCTATTCCGTGGTGCGCGGATGCGACCGCATCGTGCCCGTAGACATTTACGTCCCCGGATGCCCCCCCACGGCGGAGGCCCTGCTGTACGGCATCCTGCAACTGCAGAAAAAAATCCAAAGGACGTCGGTGTTTGTGAGGTAGGGGGGCTGCCTTTATTTTTAGGTTGCTTTTTTGGAAAAAGTGGGCCATATTTTTTTATTTGAACGAGTTATGTCGGATGAATCATCTCTATTCCGTGTACTAGATAACATAGTACATCTCTTTCTTTACACGGAAAGACTTAGAGACAGTGCAGCGTATCCATCAGAATACATAGAACTCGTTGATTGTTTTCGTAACAAATTTCGATTCCGTTTTGAAAAGCCAAGTTTTTTTAAAAAAGGTGTTGGCGGATACTTTGATACCACAACGAGGGAAATAGTGTTGCTTCGAATAAATAACGATACAGGCATTGTAAAACCCTCAATCTTGCTGCATGAGTTAACGCATGCCCTTAGACGCGAACCGTTTCCAGGCCCAAAACAATGCGATTATTCTTCTTATATGAAGAGCATGTTACAGGAAGAGTGTGTCGCTGTATCTTCAGAAAATTATGGCTGCACGGAATTTCTAGACAATGGAAAATTTCCAAAAATTTTTATGCTTGACCAAAAACAACAAAAAAATCTCAATTCCTTTTCAAGAGACATTAGGGATTTGGGGAATCCATTTTCACGCTTTCTCTATGAAGATAAAAAGATTTTAATAGCGGCCATCATCCATAGTATGGTTGCTCAATCCGTTTATCAAACATCCAACGGCTGGTGGACTCGTTATACAAAATATTACAATGACGCCAATAATACAAACCACGCCCCACCAAGGGATGGATTCGAGGTCCCTCTTTTGCCCCCAACATTGGCGCGGCAGGTTTCAGGTGTTTTTGACAGAATCTTTGAAAGAATACCAGAAGATCAACACCATGCTCATCCAGTTTGGCAACACTGGATGAGGATGACAGGTATAGACTTAGACACCTTACAACTAGCCGCCGCCCAAAAAAAATGGCCAACGTATCCGTCCGAAGTATTCACTGAGATGAGCCATGTCTCTAACGGCAGATAGGGATACCCGCGCAAAAGGTTTCATGGCAGGACGATGTAGCAGTATCCTACAACTGCAGAAAAAAATCCAGCGCACGTCGGTGTTTGACAGGTAACAACGGGCGAGGGATTGAAAAAAATCCTTGGGTGTTGCGCACGGAAACCTTGCCAAATGGGGGGAATTGTATTAGTGTTGTGGGAGTTTTTAGGGATGTTTGGCGGGGGTTATGTCTGGTAAAGAAAGGAAAAGAGGTAGGGTAAAAGAAGAGATAAAAAAACTAAATAAAAGATTAAAAAGCTTTGTAAAAAAGCCTGCCGATCTTCCAAAAGAGGCGATGTTAGGATTACAAACAGCTTTACAAGACGTTTCAGGACAATCTCTTTGTATAGGGAGCGGACTCCCACATACAAAACCGAATCGCGAAAATATCGTTTTTCAAAGAATAACCGCTATTGTTGTGGAGGTAGGCGATCAAAATCCTTCTTTTCAAGGATTCTCTGCCCATCCATGGGACCCTAAAAAACCAAAGAAAGGGACCCTAGCAGATCAAATCAGGCAGCTTGATTTTCCTGAAGTATATAATTTAATCCGCAGAATTCACAGAGAATTAAATCACCAAAAAAGTTTTGACGAGGAGCCAAACCCTGAGGCTATTCAGGCAATTAAAGAATTAATGCAAAGTCTGACAAAAATAGAAGATGACAAAATTATTGGGATATCAACTGAGGATGAAGTCAATCGCTTTATTCATTCTTGTTTTGAAGAACCAAAAAACATTCGTAATGGCGAACAGGGTACGATTGAATATAAATCTTTAGAACATCAACATTATGTTTTTGTTGTTGCAAATGTACAAAGAACATGGGGTGAATTACATGTATCTTCGTGGAGTAGTGGCCACAGTTCCACTCAGGTTAATGGATAACCCCCCTGCTTACCCCCTAAAAATAATCCCGAAACCACGCCATGGTGCGGCGGCGCCAAGTGGGGAGGCCGTGATACAGATGCCATGCGGGGGCCAGATCGCCTGCGCCCATGGTTTGGGAAAACGACAACAGCCCCAAAACACTGGCAAAGGAGGGGGCGTGAAAGCTGGACGGCAGCTGGGGCAGTTTTCGCGGCACGCACAGGCGGATTTTGTGTTTTTTCAGCATGTCAGCCCCCAGCTCGGCCACCCCGGGCAGCTCGCTGCTGCCACCGGCTAGGGCCATGTATTGGACCTTGGCCAGACTGGGGCTGTGCAGGTTGACGCGTTCAAAAATTTCCTCAACACGGGCCTGAATCATGTGGGTCAAATCGGGTTTGGGCACGCGCATTTTGCTCAGGGTGTTGTATTGGGGCAAGGGGGTAATGTCGATATATTCCCGCCGGTCAATGGCATGTTGAAAACCCCGACCGTATAGGGTTTTGATGCGTTCGGCTTCATTGCGGGAGACCCCCAAACCCACGGCGATGTCGCGGGTGATGTGCTCTCCGCCCAGCGGCAGAACGCCGGCATCCACAATCTGACCTTCGCGGAAACAGATGTAACCGCTGCTTTCGCTGCCCATGTCTAAAAAGAATGTGCCGGCGTCCTTTTCCTCTTCTGACAGGCAACTCAGGGCTGCCGCTAAGGGGCTGAACACAAAGGTATAATGATGCAAATGGCATTTTTTCAGCATGATCTGAACGTTATCAATCACAGCCTTTCGCATATCCACACACAGGGAGGTCATGGCCAAATCCTCGGCCATCATGCCCTCAACCGATCCCTGATGGGGTTTGCCGTCCAGCAGATAGCTGGTTTTCAAACAATGCATCCGGTAATCATTGGCCTGTAATCCGGCGGTAAAGGTCGCCTGATCCAGATGCTGCAAATGATGGTCCGACAGGGGTTTTTTCCCCGTGGGCAAACGGCCCTGATTCCACGAAACGCGGGTTTGTACGGGGCACAGGCCCACGGTGGCGTGTTTGATGCGCACGCCGGCTTCTTTTTCGGCCTTGCTCAGGACCTGTGTCACCACCGAGGCGCAGGCATCCAAATGGGTGATCATGCCGTATTTCATGCCCTGCGATTCCATGGTCGCGCTGCCAATAATCACAGGATCGGCGTTCGGACTGGCCACAGCAATCAAACAGCAGGTGCGGCTGTTGCCCAGATCAATGGCGGCCAAGAGGGTCTCTTTTCCTGTCATATCATCCCATAATGTCTTTTTGATCTACGGATCCACAACAATTTGACTAGGCAGGCGCAAATCAATTTTTTTCACGCCCCGCTCGATCAAATTATCATTTTGCAAATACGTGTCCAGCTGATTCAGGGCCGCATCCCAGTTTTTTTCCGGCAATAGAATGTGGGTTTGATTGCGCAGCAGCAGATCCCAGCGCCGCCCCCCCACAAAATCCGCCACACTGACGTTTTGTTTTAAATAGTGCCGCTGGCCCAGCAAAGACAGCAAATCCTTCAGATGATCTTCGGCCCCTGATCCCCGAATGCGCAGCAGATAATTATGGCTGGCGGGGTCTTTGGGGGCGATGGTTTTTCCCTGATTGTCAATCAAGTTGGCCGTTCCCTGCGGCGTGATCCATACCGCGGCGGGTTTTTTTTCCCGCACAAACACATACAAACGATCGGGAAAAATTCTGTAAATTTCAACACCCTCGATCCAGGGCAGGGCCATCATGCGCATCATGGCGCTTTGGGGGCTAAAGGAAAAAAGGGAGTCCCCCTCTTTAACATCCAGCTGATCCCGCAAGTCTTTTTCCTTTGTATAATAAGCCCCATAAAGATTCAGATGGTTTAAAGCCAGCCCGCTGCGTTGTCCCCATGCCGTGACCGCATCAAAGGCATAAACGGACAGAGGGGCGGTTAACAGCCAATTCACAGCCAAAACCACAAAAAGCAAAGTCACAATCCAAAAAGAACGATACAGCCGTTTGGACCAAATCCAAAAGCCCCCCCGTCGTTTTCCATGCCGGCTTTTTTTTCGGGCGAGGGAAGACATATCCAAAAACAATTACGGCAATGTCACAACATCAATCACTTGATCCTCTGCCGGCGGGGCAGGAGGCTGGTCTTTGTGCTTTGATTTTGATGATAAAAAACGATCCTCTAGCACAGCCACCACCATCAGGCCACACCCAATCACCAAAACCGCCACCACCAAAAACAACACAACAGACGCAAAAAGGTTCAGCAGGCTAAACAACAGCATCCCCAAAACGATTAAAACCGGCGATAACACCGCAAGCAGGCCCACACGAAACAGCAAAGCCCTATGATCAGAAACCCAAACAGAAAAACGTTGAAAGAGGGGAGAGGAAGACACAGGCGACATTTTTGGTTTTTTGTAATGTGTCCCCACCATGCACCATTCCCATGGGGGGTGTCAAGGGATCAGGTGACAGGTGACAGGGGACAGGGGACAGGCAGGGCTGTTCATGTCTATGCATCGTCATACCGGACAAGGGAGCGCAGCGACCGCTGATCCGGTATCCAGCGCCACTGTCAAAAGGCGCAGCCTTTTGCCGATATATTTTTTTAAACAAGGAACAAAACGCTTCGCGTTTTGGCATTTGCGCTGGATTTCGGCTCGGCGCTCGCTATCGCTCGCTGGGCCGGAATGACGCAGAATCGTTAGGTTCTGGCAGAAATGAACAGCCCTGGGGTTACGGATGACAGGGGGTTACAAAGGGTTTATCGCCCCTGGGGCCTTAATGCCCTGAAGCAGGCCCTGAATACTCAGATCCTCATCCACATCGGGCCAGAGTGGGGAGTGGTGAGTGGTGAGTGGTGAGTACGGAGTGCTGCCTCGAGAAAGCCTTAATTCCCTCTCCCGCTTGCGGAGAGAGAGATTTTTACTCCCTACTCCCTACTCACCACTCCCTACCTTCCTACGAATTCATCGCATCAAAGAAATCGGCGTTGTTTTTGGAATGTTTGATTTTGTCCAGAATAAAGTCCATGGCCTCGGACGGGCCCATTTGCATCAGCAGGCGGCGCAGCACCCACATTTTGGACAGGGTGGTTTTGTCCACCAGCAATTCCTCTTTCCGTGTGCCGGATTTGGTGATGTCGATAGCGGGGAATGTGCGTTTGTCGGAGAGTTTCCGGTCCAGAATCAGCTCGCTGTTGCCGGTGCCTTTGAATTCCTCGAAAATCACCTCGTCCATGCGGGATCCGGTATCCACCAGCGCGGTGGCGATGATGGTCAGGGACCCGCCTTCCTCAACATTTCTGGCGGCCCCAAAGAAACGCTTGGGCCGTTGCAGCGCGTTGGCATCCACACCGCCGGTTAAGACCTTTCCCGAAGACGGCACCACCGTGTTATACGCACGGGCCAGACGGGTGATGGAATCCAGCAAAATCACCACATCGCGTTTGCTTTCCACCAGACGTTTGGCTTTTTCAAGGACCATTTCCGTGACCTGAACATGGCGGGTGGCGGGTTCGTCAAAGGTGGAGCTGATGACTTCCCCTTTGACAGAGCGCAGCATGTCGGTGACTTCCTCGGGCCGCTCGTCAATTAACAACACGATCAGGTAAACCTCAGGATGATTCGCCGTGATGGAATGGGCGATGGATTGCATCATAACGGTTTTTCCCGTGCGCGGCGGCGCAACGATCAGGGCCCGCTGGCCCTTTCCCATGGGGGAGATCAGATCAATAATGCGCGGCGTGCGGTCTTTGGATTGTTCAATTTCCAAATTCAGTTTTTGGGTGGGAAACAGGGCCGTTAAGTTATCAAAATTCACGCGGTGGCGCGATTTTTCGGGGACGTCAAAGTTGACTTTTTTGATGGTGTTGATGGCAAAATACCGTTCATTTTCCTGCGGCGCAATCAAATCGCCGTACACGGTATCGCCGGTGCGCAGGGCGTATTGCTTCACCAAATGCGGGGCCACGTAAATGTCATCGGGGCCGGGCAAATAATTGGATTCGGGCGAACGCAAAAACCCAAAGCCATCCTGCAAACGCTCCATCACGCCGCTGGCGTGGATGGTGACTTCGTTTTCGGCCAGTTGTTTCAAAATGGCCACCAACAATTCCTGACGGCGCATGTTGGCGATGTTTTCTAAATCCAAATCCTCGGCCATTTGCATCAGCTCAACGGCCGTTTTGCTTTTCAGTGTCTGTAAATCCATAGGGGGGAAATCTAAAAAAATAAACGTGAACGAAAACAGCGAAGATCCGATTGGCAGGACGCCCATCTTTTCAAAAAAACACAACCCCAAAGCAACACCCAAAAAAGAATCCGCTGGGAGGGTTCTACCTACGCCTTGGTTCTAACTATTTCCTATTTGGGGCGGTTTTGTCAAGGGGGATTTTTTTGGGGCTGTTCCTTTCTGCCAGAACCTAACGATTCTGCGTCATTCCGGCCCAGCGAGCGATAGCGAGCGCCGAGGCGGAATCCAGCGCAAATGCCAAAACGCGAAGCGTTTTGTTCCTTAGTTTTCACACTACAAAGGCAAAAGGCTGCGCCTTTTGACAGTGGCGCTGGATACCGGATCAGCGGTCGCTGCGCTCCCTTGTCCGGTATGACGATGCATAGACATAAACAGCCCTGCCGATCTTTCCCCATCCTTGCACCCCCCAAGGAAATATGCTAGTGAAGTGCTTCAGTTTTGTCTTTGGACCTTTTTTCAGACATCATGTCCCCCTATCATCGTTTTTTCGATCATGCGTTATCCCAGATTCGGCAAGAGGGGCGGTATCGCACCTTTCATGCTCTGAACCGTCTGCGGGGGGAGTTTCCGCAGGCCCTGCATGATCATTTCCCGCCCCATGAAAAAGTCACCATCTGGTGCAGCAATGATTATCTGGGCATGGGGCAGCATCCTGTGGTTTTGGACGCCATGCAAAACGCCATCGCCACCGCCGGCGGCGGCGCGGGGGGGACGCGCAACATTTCGGGCACCCACCCCTATCATACCTTGCTGGAGGCCGAGCTGGCCGATCTGCACCGCAAACAGGCGGCCCTGCTGTTTGCCTGTGGCTATCTGGCCAATCAAACGACGCTGTCCACCCTGACCCAAGTTTTGCCCGATTGCATTGTGTTTTCGGATGAAAAAAATCATGCCTCCATGATTGAGGGCATCCGGCACAGCCGCGCGGAAAAGGCCATTTTCCGTCATAATGATCTGGATCACCTGCGCACATTGTTAAAAGCGCAGCCCAAAGAGCGCTGCAAGCTGATTGCCTTTGAATCCCTGTATTCCATGGAGGGAGATTTTGCGCCCATCGCGGATATTGTGGCGCTGGCCAAAGCGTATCACGCCATGACGTATCTGGACGAAGTCCATGCTGTGGGCCTGTATGGGCCCGAGGGGGCGGGGGTGGCGGCGCGGGACGGCGTGGCCCAAGAGATTGATATTATTCAGGGGACGCTGGCCAAGGCCTTTGGTCTGATGGGCGGATACATTGCGGGGGATATGGCCGTTGTGGATTATATTCGTAGCGCCGGCGCGGGGTTTATTTTCACCACGGCCATTCCCCCCAGCCTTGCGGCGGGGGCCCATGCCAGTGTGTCCTATACCCGCAGCCACCCCGAATTGAGAGAGCGCGTTTTTGACACGGTGAATTATCTGAAAAACGCCATGAAACAGGCGGGCCTGCCCATTTTGGACCACCCCAGCCATATCATTCCCGTGATGATGTACGATCCCGTGCGATGCAAACAGGTCAGCGACAGCCTGCTGAGCGATCACAAAATTTATGTGCAGCCCATCAATTATCCCACGGTGCCCAGAGGCCAAGAACGCCTGCGCGTCACCATCAGCCCCCTGCATACCCGCGCCATGGCGGATCATTTGGTGCAGGCCCTAACCCACGTTACCCAAGGAAACCTTCCCGTACCCGCCCTTGCCGTTTAGGGGATGTTCATCTTTTTTCGGCATGGTACAAAACAACCTATAGGAGAAACCATCATGACATCGCAACACGGATACTACCTCGAAGACCTGTCCGTCGGTATGGCCGCCGAATTTTCCAAAACCATCACAGAGGATGATATTACTCTGTTTGCCGAGGTTTCCGGCGATCACAACCCCGTGCATATGGACGAAGCCTTTGCCAAAACCACGTTGTTTAAAACCCGCATTGCCCACGGGTTGCTGTCCGCCAGCTTTATTTCCCGCGTTTTGGGGGTTCAACTGCCCGGGCCCGGGGCCATTTATCTGAAACAAAACCTGAGTTTTCTGGCCCCCGTCAAAATTGGTGATACGGTTACGGCCATCGTCACCATCACCGCCATCGACCCCGAAAAACGCCGCGTGACTCTGGACACCCAAGCCATCGTCGCCGAAACCCCCGTGATTAAGGGCGAGGCACTGGTGATGGTGGATCGTCGGGGGTAGGGGGTGCAAAATTGGCCCTTTTGATAGTGTTTATGGTTTTGTACGCGCTGTATCCTGTTGAAACGCTGGACAGTTATCCCTTTTTTGTGTTATCTTAGGCCACGGTGACGAAATATCAAAGGGTCCCCCATGGAATGGAAATTGGCTGAGGCCAAAAACAAACTGAGCGAGGTTTTCCAGTTGGCCCTAACCTCTGGCCCCCAGATTGTGCGCGGGCGGGGGGAGGCTGTTGTTTTGCTCTCAGAAACGGAATACACCCGCCTAACATCCCCACGTCCATCCCTGATTGCCTTTTTGCGGAAAAATCCTGAAGCGTTGCCGGCCATTCCGATGCGTCAACATGACGATTTTCGGCCTGTTGATTTATGAATCTTCTGCTGGATACATGCACGCTTTCTGAACTTCGCAAGCCTTCTCAAGATGCCGGTGTTCTTGGGGCTTTGACGGATTGGCCCAGTGATTGTGTCTATATCAGCGTTCTGAGTGTGGGTGAAATTGCCAACGGCATCACAAGGTTACCGGACGGTCAAAAACAACGGGGATTATTTTTATGGCTGGATCATTTGTTACTGGATTACGAAAATCGTTTATTACCTTTTGATGCTGCCTGTGCTTTGCGTTGGGGAGCCTTAACGGCCACCTGTAGGGCCAAAGGTCAAACCCTGAGTACCTTAGATGGGATGATCGCAGCCACGGCATTGGTGCATGATCTGACGGTTGTCACAAGGAACGTTCGTGATTTTCAGGCCACAGGGGTATCTGTATGGTCACCTTGGGAAAAAAATTCATAAAAACAAGGGTTAAACCCCTGTAACCCGTCACCTGTAACCCGTCACCTGCTTCCCAACATCGGCAACAGCGCCTCCGCAATCTGAACACTGTTCAGGGCGGCGCCTTTGCGGACGTTGTCGGCGACAATCCACAGCATCAGGCCGTTGGGGATGGAGGGGTCACGGCGGATGCGGGAAACATAAACCGCATCTTCCCCCGCGCAGTCGATGGGGGTGATGAAGCCATCTTCGGGGTCCAGCGTATCCACCACCAAAACCCCAGGGGCGTTTTTCAGGATGCGGCGGGCGGCGTCCGGATTCAGCGGACGTTCAAATTCCACGGATACGGCCTCTGCATGGCCCACAAAAACGGGCACGCGGACACAGGTGGCCACGACCTCAATACGGGGGTCCAGAATTTTCTGGGTTTCCACGCGCATTTTCCATTCCTCTTTGGTAAAGCCATCGTCCATAAACACATCAATTTGCGGAATGACGTTAAAGGCAATGCGCTTGAAAAACGGCTCAATTTCAATGGGTTGATGGGTCAAGACGCTTCGGCTTTGGGAAAACAGGGCATCCATGGCCGGCCGACCGGCCCCCGAAACGGATTGATAGGTGGACACCACCACCCGTTTGATGGTCGCCAGATCGTGCAGGGGCTTTAACGCCACCACCATCTGAATGGTGGAACAGTTGGGATTGGCGATGATGTTCTTTTTTTTGTAATCTTTCAGGGCCTCTGGGTTGACCTCGGGCACCACCAGTGGCACATCGGGGTCCATGCGAAAATGGGACGTGTTGTCAATGACCACACAGCCCGCCGCCGCCGCCTTGGGCGCGTACTCGGCAGAGACCTTTCCGCCTGGGGAAAACAGCCCGATGTCACACGTTGAAAAATCAAAGGTTTCCAGATCCTGAACCGTTAAAACATCGTGTTCGCCAAAGGAAACCTGCTTGCCGGCGGATCGCTTGGACGCCACCGCATGAACTTTGGATACGGGAAAACGACGCTCGGCCAGCGTTTTGAGCATTTCACGGCCCACGTTCCCCGTGGCCCCCACAACCGCAACCCGCATTTTCATCGCAACATTCCTTTATTGACGGGATGAGAGAACAATATCCATAAATTCGCGGCGCAAATCCGAATCCTTGGCAAAAGCGCCCAGAAAACACCGCGTCACCATGTCCATGTTGATTTTATGAATGCCGCGTGTGGTCATGCACTGATGGGCGCCCTCGATATAAACGGCCACGCCGACGGGACTCAGGGCCTGCTCGATGGCATTGGCAATGCCGTTGGTCATGGCCTCTTGGATCTGCAGACGTTTGGCAAACACGTCACACACCCGCGCCAGCTTGCTGATGCCCACCACGCGGTGATGGGGGATATACGCCAGATGAATTTTCCCCAAAATCGGGCTGATGTGATGTTCACAGTGGGATTCAAAGCGGATGTTCCGCAAAATCACCATATCGCCGTAGCCTTCCGCATGAAAGGACGCCGATTGCAAAATGGTGGTGGGGTTGTCGTCATATCCCGCGAAGAACTCTTCGTACGCCCGCACAACGCGATCGGGGGTGTCAATCAAACCCTCGCGATCCGGATTATCCCCCGCCCATTGCAACAGAGTGCGCACAGCGGCTTCGGCCTGATCTCGGGTTACGGAACGTTTGCTTTCAAAGGTCATGGTGGTTTGTATCCTTGTATCCAGAAAAGAGGCGTAACCTTATCAGAGCTTACCCCGCGGGGCAAGGTGGACGTTGGGGGTTAATAATACCTTTGTCAGGGACAGGACCCTGCCGCCATAAAACCTTTTGCGCGGGGTGTCCTTATCGGCCCTTGTTGTTGGCTATGTGTGCTGAGTGGAGGGTTGTAAGAGGGCTGTGAGTGCTGGAATCTCCCCCCCCCCCCCACGACGGCTGCGCAGTTTTGTGCGGTGTTTAAAGTTTCAGGGGTGGGGGTGTAGGATGATGCTGTTTTTGCTTTAGGAGATAGGAGGTGTTCAAGGGTTTGGCCTTCTGGAAGAGGAGCGATCACGCCTTCCGCAATAAGGCCTTGTAGAATTTTTTCTAAAATCTTTTGAGGGAGCTCTTCGCCTCTCAAAGCTCTGTAGAAAGTATTTTGACCAATACCTAGATTCTGTGCAATCGTTTTTTTGATAAGACCTCTCTTTTCAATAACATTCTTTATACCTTCAAACCCTCGTTTTAAAAGAAAGACTTTGTTTTCTTTAAAATCAATATCATCTTTAGTAAGGGTATGTGGGGGCTCTTGATCCGTGGATAATAGGTTTTCAAGAGTCTTTCCTTCTGGGAGTGTAATGACACCATTGTCAAGAAACGCTGTTAAAATTCGCTCAAATGTCTTTTTAGGCCAAAATTTTAGTCGCTTAAGAGTGTCATGGATGCACGTATGTGATAAATCGCACTGAGTGGCTATGCTTTGCTGACTTAATTCATTATCATTAGATGTAATGAATTTTTGAATCCCTTTAGAAGCTTCCCTTGAAAGAGATATTTTTAATCCATCAAAATGTAATGTTTCTCTTGAAAGGGGATACGGGGAAATTGTCGAAGAAGTTTTGGATGAAGATTTATCAAGAAATGCATCTATACCATCATCAGGATCAGTTTGGGGGATGATTTTGAGGAAAAAAAGAAACTCTCTTACAGTTAAATCATCAACCAATCCCCCTTTAAGAATTGTTTTTATTGCGGATTCTGAGAATCGTTTATTGATTTCTTTATTGAATCCACCATTCCTATAAAAAATCTCCGCAAGCGTATCTGTACTACGGTTTTTGTCATGCGGATTAGGGTCGCTATTTTCAATAATGTTACGACACAGCTGAATGGTTTCTTTTGATAATCTTACATTTCTTGTTAAAGTAGCCACGGTCGTCATCAATAAAATTTGCATTTAAAAATAAAATTTAAGATATCATTTTTCAGGAAATCTGCAACATTATTTTATGAGGGTGGAGGGCGAAAATCAAAATCCTGATTTCCAGAATCATGATTTCCAGAATCATTTGACATTTTTGGATATATCGCGTAGGATAAACAGGCTGATAACTCGGGTACCCCCAATGCAAACTGTGAATCAGGCGACTTTTGCCCAGAATTTATCCACGTTGCTCGATCGGCTGCGTGATGATCATAGTCCCCTGATCATTACCCGCGATGCTGCGGAACCGGCGGTTTTGATGTCATGGTCGGATTTTCGCTCCATAGAAGAGACCGCCTATTTGATGGCCAGTCCCCGCAACGCCCAGCGCCTTAACCAAAGCATCGAGGCCTTGTGTTGCCCCAGATAGGTGTCAAGCCTTGGCATGGAGAAGTTCCGTATGCTGAGCGGTTTTCTCAAATAGATTATCCAAACGCCGATAAATACTTGCTTCGGTCGCGCTAACCGCGCCCCCCCAAAGGGAAAGAGCGATTCCTGTCACCTGTCCCCCCCAACACATCCCCCGCCAGATACAGGGATCCTGTGATGATGACGCCGGTTGATGCGGGGTGGGGGGTGGGGGTGGGCAAAGATGCCAGTGCCGCTGACCACGTTTCGTGCAGGGTGATGGGGATGTTTTGGGGGGCGAGGTGGGCCTTGACCTCCCTTAAATCCCATGATGTGTCGTGGCCTGTGACGGGGACCAGATGGATCTCTGTGGGCCAAGAGGCCAGCGCCCCCACAATGGTGCGCCAGTCTTTGCGGGCCAAACAGCCCATGACCAAAATGCGGCGTTGCCACGATTGGGTATCTAAGAATGCCCGCAGCGTCTGTGCCCCCGCCGCGTTGTGGCTTCCGTCCACGATGACACTCCAAGCGGGGGGCAGGGCCAGCGAGGCTGGGTTCACCGACTGCAGCCGCGCCGGCCAGAAGGTTTCGCGCAGGCCCCGCGCCAACGCCGCCTGAGATACAGGAAAAACCCCCTGCAACCCCAAAACGCAGGCCGTGGCCAAGGCCGCATTCTGGATTTGGTGGGCCCCGTGCAGAGAGGGCGTGGGTAATCTCAGGGCTTCACCCGTCCGCAAATCCCGCCACAGCATAGCCTGCTCTGTGGATTCCGATGTAAAATCAATATCATATTGTGTCAGGGGGGCGTTTAGGGCCGATGCGGCATCCCGCACCATGGCGGCCACGGTGGGGTCTTGCCATCCACAAAAAATGGGGGTGTTGGGGCGGAAAATGGCGATTTTTTCCCGCGCGATTTTTTCCAGCGTATCCCCCAAACGGTCCTGATGATCCATGGAAATGGGGGTTAAGAGGGTGGCGCATTTGTCATCCACCACATTGGTGGCATCCCCCCGCCCACCAAGTCCGGTTTCCAGAATCAACACATCCGCCGGATGGGCAGCGAACAGGTGAAAGGCGATGATGGTTAGGGCCTCAAAAAACGTGGCATCATAAAAGGTTACGCGCAAAAAATCATCAATGGCATCGGCCAGAACTTTGGGGGTCACGTCTTGATTGTTCAGGTGAATGCGCTCGCAAAACGACACGATGTGGGGGGATGAATAACTGTGCACCCGATACCCCGCCGCCCTATAGATGGACCGCAAAAAGGCCAAGGTGGACCCTTTGCCATTGGTGCCCGCCAAATGAATCACGGGGGGCAGGCGTTTTTCAGGGGATCCCAACAGGGCCAGTCCCGCCCGAATGCGGTCCAAAGACAGATCAATGGCCTTTGGCACCGATTGGGTTAAACGTTCCAAAGCGGGGGCGAGGGGGTCCACGGGGCTGGGGGTGTCCTTAAGGGGGCCTTTACCGCAGAGGCATCATGACAAACAGGGCGCTGTCTGATGACGCATCCCGCATCAGAACCGGCGTCATGCTGTCGCGGATGTTCATCTGGGTTGTTTCGCCGTTGATCTGGGAAAGGATATCCAGCAAAAACCGTGCGTTAAAGTTGATGGCCATATCCCCGCCGGTAAAGGTGCAGGCGACTTCCTCCGTCCCCTCGCGATAGGCACTGCTGGTGGCGTTAATCACAATGGTTTGGTTTTGAATGCGAAAGGAAACCCCATTGAATTTATCGCTGGTCATGGTGGCCACACGGTCCACGGCCTGTCTCAGGGCGGTTGTGTTCACACTCAGGATCAGCGTGTTGTCCTTTGGCAGGATTTGTTTGTAATCCGGAAATGCATCATCAATCAGCTTGGTGGACAGAGACAAACGGTCCCACGCCACGGCCATTTTGGTGGCGGAGAGGGACAGGGTGACGGGGGTTTCTTGATCCTCCAGCAGGCGGCAGAGTTCGTTGACGGCCTTTTTGGGGATGATAAAGGGTTCAAAATCCGGACAATCCTGAATCACGGCATCGGCCATGGCCAAGCGGTGCCCATCCAGCGCCACCATGCGCACGCGCTTCTGGCCGTCTTCCCCCGTGATGGTGTGACAGTACACCCCGTTAAGGGCATAGCGGGTTTCCAGTGTGGACATGCAGAATCGGGTTTTTTGCAGCAGCGTCTTTAGGGTGAGCGCATTCAGGGCAAAGGTATGTTTCACCGCCAGTTGGCTGATGGTGGGGTATTCTGAGGCAGGCAAGACAGGAATGCTGAATTTCGCACGATCGGACGTTAATTTGATGTGGGTGTCTTCGCACAGAAAATGCATCATGGCCTGATCGGGTAGTTTCCGCACAATGTCGTACAGGGTGTGCACGGGTACGGTGGTGCTGCCGGATTCGTGGGATAGGACGGTGACGGCCTCGATCACATCCAGTTCCAAATCGGTGGCGGTGGCGGACAGCTGGCCATTTTGCAGGCGCAGCAACACGTTGGAAAGGATGGGGATGGTGGTCTTTTTCTCAACAATGCTTTGCAGATGCGACAGCACCTTGGCCAATACCGAGCGTTCCAAATCAAAAGAAAACGTCGTGTTATCGGTGACGGGCATCAGGGTATCGGTGGCGCTGCTCATGATCAAATCCTTCGTTGTGTGCCTTTTGGCATACACAAAATTTGTATGGGATTCAAGGGGGAATGGTGGTGAGTGGGGAGTAGGGAGTGGGGAGTGGGGCCGAGCCCCAAAACGGCTGAATGGTGGCAAAACCCCTCTCCCCCCCTCCCTCTTTCTACTCCCCACTCCCCATTCCCTACTCACTACCATTCCCCTGCCCAAAAATTTTTATTGTTTTCAAATCGTTAAATCATCAAAGGAATCATTTATGTCATTGTTCAAATCTCTTTTTTCCCCCGTATCATCCAAGAAATCCAGCAGCGTCGGGGGGCTGGTGGCGCAGTTTCAGGTGGGCAAGCCTGTCTGGACCCCGAAAAATTATGAATGTTTGATCCGTGAAGGCTATGCCCGCAACGGCATTGCGTACCGGTGTATGCGGGATATTGCGGTGAATGTCGCCAATGTGCCGTTTTTGTTGTATCAGGATGGGCGGGAAATTGTGGACCACCCTGCCCTGTCGCTGCTGCGGCATCCGAATCCGGCGGAATCGCAGGGGTTGTTTTGGGAAGGGGTGGTGACATCTCTGCTGGCCACCGGCAATGCGTATTTGGAAATGATCGGACAGGCGGGCCGCCCCAGCGAGCTGTGGCTGCTGCGGGCGGATCGGATGAAGGTCATTGTGGGGGAACACGGTGTACCTGCGGGGTATGAATACACCGTGGGGTCCAAGAAAAAACGCTGGGCCACGGATCCCACCACAGGGGCCGGACCCATTGTGCACATCAAATTGCCCAGCCCCGTGAATGATTGGTATGGGATGGGCCCGTTGGAGGTGGCGCGGGATGCCATTGATCAATACAACACGGCCTGTGCGTGGAATCAGGCTTTGTTGCAAAATGGGTGTCGCCCCAGCGGGATTTTGACGGTGGATCCCGACAAAAACGCCGCCGGATCCCTGAGTGCCGATCAATTCCAGCGTCTGAAGGATCAGTTCGAGGAAAACTATACCGGCGCGGCCACGGCGGGGCGGCCTTTGTTGTTGGAGGGCGGCCTGCGCTGGACCGATATGATGATTTCCCCGCGGGATATGGATTTCCTGAACATGAAACACAGCGCGGCGCGGGAGATTGCTTTGGCCTTTGGCTATCCCCCCATGCTGCTGGGGATTCCGGGGGATAACACCTATAGCAACCAAAAAGAGGCCCGTCTGGCCCTGTGGGAGCAAACCATCCTGCCCCTGCTGGTCAACCTGCTGGCCGCTTTGGAACAAAGCATCATCCATCTGTTTGATCCCACGTTGGTTTTGTCCTATGACGAGGACAAAATCTCCGCCCTGTCCCCCCGCCGCGAAGACCTGTGGTCCCGCGTCAGCGCCGCGGACTTTTTAACCGAAACGGAAAAACGTCAGGCCGTGGGGTATGGGGAGTATCAGGTGACGGGTGACAGGTGACAGGTGACAGGTGACGGGGGGGGGGTGGATGCTGCATCTTTATTGTTTGCAAACAACGGGAAATGATGCTTCTGTATCCTTAGACAATACCCCTCCTCCCTGAAAATTTCTCTAAAAGGGGGCTTGACGAATATACGCATATATATTAAATTAAAGGATAAATCCAAAATCCGAACATTTTTTTGATTTTTTTGGATTCTGGGGATCACTCTGTGGGGAATTAAGCGTTTATGGGCGAAAGTTTGAAGGTAAGACCCCGAGACCTAGCGCTCGGAGACATTTCTTCGGAACCCGATAAACTTGGAGCGCAACTTGAGGAACATCTGAGACAACGTGAAGAAGAACGTCAACGAATATTAAAGCCAGCTTTAGACTGGCTAAGGGAAACCCCCACTGGGCGAGTTGTGATTGATTTTTTAGAAAGAAGCGGAACGACTATAGTCTTGGACCATCCAAGTGCAGGAGATGCATGTGGAATAAAGAATCATATTAGGCTAAACAAACACTTACTCCCCGCTATAATGGGGGCTGTGTTAGCCCATGAGGCCATGCATATCCTGCAATCTTTCGAAACAGATTCCCTCAGAAATAAACCTGCTTTGAGGCAAAGAATCCATGGACCCAGAAGATTTTTAGACATTTACCTTAAACAACGCATGAGAAATGAAGGTGATGCTGATGCAATTATAGGTCAAATTTACGATGAACGTCGGGAAGCCGGTCTTTCTTTACCAAGCAAGGCGGCACAAAAATTGCACCAACCTGTAGGTCAACGTCTTTGGGGCCGCATAACAGAACTGACGTTCGCCATCCAGCACCAAGGGATACTAGGTCAATCTGAGCCAGAAACCAGAAGATTTTTACGAGAGGCAGCCAACAGGCGTGGTAAATACGCTTTTCAGATTGCATGGAAACAATTTGGAATTGAACCTAATTTCGGTTGGGGAATAACAAGTAAATATTTGTCAGATACCTTTGATATATCAAGACGTGACACAGGCTTTTGGCTTAATCAGCAAAGATCAAAATCCGATACCGATTTATTAAAAGGTACACTGGTTCAAATAAACCAAAAAAAACCCGTCATACAATACGATATTCAGACTATTGATTATATCGCAGCCTCATTTTATGAAATGCATAGACGTTTAAATCCACAAGAAAGTATTGATTTTTCTGACTATCTGAAAATGATTAAAAACTGTTCACCAGATGAATTGATTGCTGCTTGTAAGTCCAAAGCAGATGATTTTGCCAGACAAATGTTTATTGATCATCCTGTCGAAAAAGATTCTGATGGTCACTACATTCCCCTCATCAGGCTACCAAATTACTTTACCCCAGAACAAGTCAGAGAGAATGATAGATCCTTGACGGAATCTTCTCGTAAGTATGAAAATATGGGTGTTGATGAGCTGACAACCCAACTTGATGAAGAATTAAACAAAAAGTTTCCGATACAAGATACCGTGACCTCTATTTGTTACAAGCTAACTGTTATGAACTACATAAAAAGAAACCGAGAATTTGACTTCTCTGCGACAACGCATCAGGAAGAAATTCTTAGCTCCCGTTTGGAGGAATTATGCAACAATACAAGTGATTTGAACGTTTATACCTCTGAATCTGTCCGAGCTATTGGCAGAGAATTCTTGGCGGCCTTTAACCAAAACTTACAGACAGACCAAATTGCAATCGCACAGCCACCCAATTCGAATGTTTACCAGTAACTTTTTCAGATCTGTTTTTTTACCCCCCCCAAAAACCAACACACCATCTCCAATCCCATTATACTCCCCTGTCCCCTGTCCCCTGCCACCTGTCACCTGCCCACCTGACACCTTGCACTCCCCCCAAAACTATCTTAATCATAACGCTATGCGTTTTTGGTTGATGGTTTTTGTTGTGGTCTTTTCCGGCTTGGCCCATGCGGCGGAGGTGGGGGAGGTCACGGGTATGCCGCTGGGGCGGTATGCGTCCCTGAAAAGTGCTGAGGTCAATGTGCGCACCGGCCCGGGCACCCGCTATCCCATTTTGTGGGTGTTTCAACGGGCCCAAATGCCCGTGCAAATCGTTGGGGAATACGAACACTGGCGCAAAATACGGGATTTTGAGGGGACCGAGGGCTGGGTTCACAAAGCCATGGTCTCTGGCACCCGCACCGCCATCGTGATTCAGGACGGCTTTACCATGCGCAGTGCCCCATCGGAACAAAGCCCCCCCGTGGCCCGCCTATCCCCCACGGTGGTGGGCGTTCTTGAGGAATGCGAAAACGGATGGTGTTTGATTCAGGTGAAAACCTTTACGGGCTGGGTCAAGGAAACCTATCTATGGGGGGCGCTGAAATCATGACCCAAGATCTGGGGGACCTGATCACGGCTATGGCCCACGGGGCCCGCGCGGCCTTTTCTGTTTCGGCCCTGCTGTCATCGCATCAAAAGCAAACCATTCTGCATCAGGCCGCCACCTTTTGCGCCGAAGACAGCAACGCCATTTTAAAAGCCAACGCGCTGGATATGCGCGAAGCCGAGGCCGGCGGCCGCAACGCCGCCTATTTGGATCGTTTGTATCTGGATGCAGGGCGTTTGCGCGGTATACAAGATGCCCTGCACGCCATTGCCGATCAACCCGACCCCATCGGCGCCATTTTGGAATCTTGGGATCGCCCCAATGGATTGCACATTGAAAAGGTCCGCATCCCGCTGGGCGTCATCGGCATGATTTATGAATCCCGCCCCAATGTCACGCTGGATGCGGCGGCGTTGTGTTTGAAATCGGGCAATACAGTGCTGCTGCGGTGTGGATCGGACAGCTTGCAAACCAGTTTGGCCCTGATTCATGGGTTGCATCGCGCCCTGGATCAGGCCGGCATCACGCGGGATGTGGCGCAGGTGATTCCTGCGCCGGATCGGGCGGCGGTGCCCCTGTTGCTGGGCCAGCGGGATGTGATTGATGTGATCATTCCCCGCGGCGGGCGCTCTTTGGTGGCCGAGGTTACCAAAAACGCCACCATGCCGGTGATTAAGCATCTGGATGGGATTTGTCATTTGTATATTGATCAAAACGCCGACAGGGAACGCGCCCTTTCCGTCACCCTGAATGCCAAAATGCGCCGCACAGGGGTGTGCGGGGCCGTGGAAACGGTGTTGATTCACAGGGATGTTTTGGCCTCTATCGGCGGCCCCCTAATTGAGGTTTTGCTGGGCGAGGGCTGCGAAATTCGCGGTGATGCCGATGTTGTCGCCCTAGATCCCCGCGTGATTCCGGCCACGCCGCAGGATTGGGACACCGAATATCTGGCCCCCATTCTGTCCGTGGCCACAGTTGAGAGCCTACAACACGCCGTGCAGCACATCGCCCGCCACAGTTCCCATCACACCGATGGGATTATTACGGACAATGCTGATGCCGTGGCCTTTTTTCAACGTCACGTGGACAGCGCCATTGTGATGCACAACACATCCACCCAGTTTGCGGATGGGGGGGAATTTGGCTTTGGCGCGGAAATCGGCATTTCCACCGACCGTTTTCACGTGCGGGGCCCTGTGGGGGCGCAGCATCTGACCACCACCACCTACCGCGTGTCCAGCCCCTCAGGCACGGGGCTGCGTCGTTGATATGACCTTGCTCATGGCCATTGAAAGCAGCTGTGATGAAACTGCGGTGTGCCTGATGGATGATACGGGGCGGGTTCATGCCCATGCTTTGTATTCGCAGGTGTCAACCCACGCCCCCTACGGCGGGGTGGTGCCCGAGTTGGCCGCCCGCGCCCACACCGACCATCTGGACATCCTCGTCACGCAGGCCCTAAACGAGGCCGGCGTCACCCTGCGGGATATTGACATCTTCGCCGCCACCACCATGCCCGGGTTGATGGGGGGGCTGATTGTGGGGGCCACCTTTGCCAAAACCTTGGCCATGGTGCACCAAAAACGGTTTTTGGCCGTGCATCATCTGCAGGCCCACGCCCTGTCTGTGCGGTGGGAGCATGATGTGCCCTTTCCCTATCTGCTCTTGCTGGTCTCCGGCGGGCATTGCCAGTTGATTCGGGTTCAGGGGCTGGGCAGCAGCATCCTGCTGGGCGAAACGCTGGATGATGCGGCGGGGGAGGCCTTTGACAAGGCCGCCCGTTTGCTCGCCCTCGGCTTTCCCGGGGGCCCCGCCATCGAGACAGCCGCCGCGCAGGGGGACCTCAACAGATACCCCTTTGAGATCCCCCTAAAAACCCAAAAAACGGGCTTTGCCTTTTCGTTTTCGGGGTTAAAAACCGCCTTGGCCCAGCGTTTGGCCCAGTGGGAGGGTACCCCTTCCCATCAAGATCGCTGTGATCTGGCCGCATCGTTCCAACAGGCCATTGCCCAGCACCTGATGCGCGTGTGCGCCCGCGCGTTTGCCATGCCGGATGGCCCCAAAACCCTCGTCGTGGCGGGGGGGGTGGCGGCCAATGCAACCCTGCGGTCGGGATTAACGCAGATGGTTCAGGACCATCACGGCACCTTTGTGGCCCCGCGGCCGGACATTTGCACGGACAATGCCATTATGATTGCTTGGGCCGCGTGGGAACGGTTGCGCCACGATCCCTTGGCCTCTGACCCCTTAACCAGTCCCCTGAAACCACGGGATGCCTTTGTGGAAAGCCCCCCATCATGACCGAAACACCGCTGCAGCATTTTATGGGTCTGGCGCTGGAAATGGCGAAACAGGACAAAAACGAAGTCCCCGTGGGCGCCCTGATGGTGCAGGGGGGCACCATGATTGCCCTGCGTCATAACGAAGTCATGCACCGCCAAGATCCCACCGCCCACGCCGAAATGCTGGTGATTCGGGATACCCTACGGATTTTGGGGCAGATGTATTTGCCCGATTGCACCCTGTATGTGACGCTGGAGCCCTGCGCCCTGTGCGCCGCCGCCTGCGCCGCCGTGCGGTTAAAGCATGTTGTCTTCGGCGCCTATGACCCCAAAAGCGGCGGTCTGATCCACGGCGCCCGCGTTCTGGACCACACCCACCACAAACCCCTCATCACCGGCGGCGTCATGGAAACGGAAAGCCAGACTTTGCTGACCCAGTTTTTTAGAAAGTATAGGGGGGGATCAGGTGACGGGTGACAGGTGACAGGTGACAGGGGGATATTTTTCTGTCCCAAAAACCATTTGACATC
>JBIIHL010000037.1:0-12588 GCA_044235825.1 Alphaproteobacteria bacterium
CACACCCGCCAGATCAAAGGTTTCATCCCCCCGCAGCGACAGGCTTTTTGCGCTGTCCCCGTTCATGAATTCCAACGCCAAAACGCCCATGCCAATCAGGTTGGATCGGTGGATACGCTCGAAACTTTCGGCAATCACGGCCTTAACCCCCAGCAGACGGGTGCCCTTGGCGGCCCAGTCACGGCTGGAACCCGTGCCGTATTCCTTGCCAGCCACAATGATCAGCGGGGTGCCTTGGGCTTGGTAATGCATGCCGGCATCGTAAATGGTGGCATCTTGGCCGGCGGGCATGATTTTGGTCACGCCGCCTTGGGTTTCTGGCCGCATGGCGTTTTGCAGGCGGATGTTGGCAAAGGTGCCGCGCATCATCACTTCATGATTGCCGCGCCGCGCCCCGTAGGAATTGAAATCCTGCGGCGCCACGCCCGCCTGTTTCAAATACAGCCCCGCGGGGGTGCTTTCTTTGATATTCCCCGCCGGTGAAATGTGATCGGTGGTGACACTGTCCCCCAAAATGGCCAAGGGTCTGGCGCCCCGAATATCGTTCAGCGGCTGGGTTTTCATGGTCATGCCCACAAAATAGGGCGGGTTTTGGATATAGGTGCTGTTGTGATCCCATGCATAGGTTGTGCCTGTGGGGGCCTTAACCCTTTGCCATTCGGGGGATCCCTCAAACACTCTGCCATAGCGGGCTTCGAACATTTCTGGCGTGACGCAGCGGGCCATGATCTCAGCAATTTCCGCATTGGTGGGCCAGATATCGCGCAGGAAAATATCACGGCCATTGACTGTGCCCAGCGGTTCTGTTTTCAAATCCTTCGTCAACGTCCCCATCAGGGCGTAAGCCACCACCAAGGGGGGGCTGGCCAGATAGTTGGCCTTGACGAGGGGATGAATCCGCCCCTCAAAATTCCGATTGCCCGACAGGACGGCACCCACCAGCAGGTCGTCTTTTTTGATGGCGGCCTCCACGGCCTCTGGCAAGGGCCCAGAATTCCCGATGCAGGTTGTGCATCCATAACCGGCCAGCGCAAAGCCCAAGGCATCCAGATCCCCCTGCAGGTTCGCCTTGGCCAGATAATCTGTGACCACCTGACTGCCTGGGGCCAGCGAGGTTTTCACCCACGGCTTGCGGGTCAATCCCAAAGCGCGGGCCTTCTTCGCCACCAAGCCCGCCGCCAGCATAACGGCAGGGTTGGATGTGTTGGTGCAGCTGGTAATGGCCGCAATGACCACGGCCCCATCACTCAGCGGCTCTGGCGATCCCGCCAGTGGAACAGAAATCTGGGTGGTGCGGCCGGACAGGGCGGCAAAATCCGTGGCATGAAATTGGGATGATACCTTAGAAAGGGGCAAGAGGTCCTGCGGCCGCTTAGGCCCCGCCAAGGCCGGTTCCAGCGTGGCCAAATCCAAACGCAGGGTGTCGGTGTAAACCGGCACGTGGGCATCGTCGCGCCACAGGTTTTGGGCCTTGGCATAGCCTTCCACTAGGGCGATTTGCTCTGCGCTGCGGCCTGTCATGGTTAAATAGCGCAGGGTTTCCTCGTCAATGGCAAAAAACCCGCACGTGGCCCCATATTCGGGGGCCATGTTGGCCAAGGTGGCGCGGTCCGCCAGGCTCAGCTGGGACAGGCCCGCGCCGTAAAATTCCACAAATTTCCCCACAACCCCTTTTTTCCGCAGCAGGTGGGTGACGGTTAACACCAAATCCGTGGCCGTGGCCCCCTCCGGCAGGGTGCCGGTCAGCTCAAAACCCACAACCTCAGGAATCACCATGGATACGGGCTGGCCCAGCATGGCGGCTTCGGCCTCGATCCCGCCCACGCCCCATCCCAAAACAGACAGGCCATTGACCATGGTGGTGTGGGAATCGGTGCCCACGACCGTGTCCGGATACACCGTTTGGGTTTCATGGTCCACAAACACCACTTGGGCCAGATATTCCAAATTCACCTGATGGCAAATGCCGGTTCCGGGGGGCACGACGCGGAAATTGCGAAACGCCGTTTGGCCCCAGCGCAGAAAGCTGTAACGCTCTCCGTTGCGTTCAAATTCCAGATCCACGTTTTTTTGAAAGGCATCCGGTGTGCCAAAATGATCAATCATCACCGAATGATCAATCACCAAATCCACGGGGCACAGGGGGTTGATGGTTTCGGGATCCCCGCCCAAGGTTTTCAGGGCATCGCGCATGGCCGCCAAATCCACAACGGCGGGAACGCCGGTAAAATCCTGCATCAGGACGCGGGCGGGGCTATAGGCCAGCTCGTGCGTTGAGGTTTTATCCCGCAGCCACGCATCAAAGGCCGCCACATCCGCCGCCACATTGGGGCTTTTCCGCAGGACATTTTCCAGCAAAACCCGCAGGGTATAGGGCAGAGTTTTCAAATCCCCCTTCAGCCCGGCCTTCTCCAAGGGATAATAGGTATAGCTTTTCTGTCCAACGCGCAGGGTGTGTGTCATGGGGGGGGCTCTCCTTAAAATCTTTTGTTTTGGTTCTCTTAGGACTTACGCATATCGTCATTGCGAGCCTCCGCAGGAGGCGTGGCAATCCAGTCTTTCCCGTGGCGGCATGTCTGGATTGCTTCGCTGCGCTCGCAATGACAAAGGGTGTGCCCAAGTCCTGTCTCTTATAAAGCATGCCAAGACTTGAGAAAAGGTTTATTGCGGGGGTAAAAATTTCACAGCCCCACCCATAGAGAGCACAGGAAGATCAAAACAGAGGGGACAGGGGCGTTTTTTCGCCCTTTATCAAGGAAACGTTTTGACAATCACACGGTTGGCTGTCATTTCAGGGAGCCACAGTTTGCCATCCTGAATCAAAAAATCCGCGGGCCCCGAAAGGTCCGTCATCACGGCAACCGCCTTGCCCCCTGCCAAAGGTATCCGATACAAAGACCCCGTGGACCAGTCCGAAACAAATAACCCATCTTGATACACAGCCACCCCGTCCAAGTTCCCCAACAAAGAGTTATGTTGTTCAAAACGGTATTCACTATCCCCTTGGCGGGTGATTTTCAGCACAGGACCATTGCTTTGTCCCGAATCCCCAAAGCCCACCGCATACACCACATCCTGATCAAAGGCCAAACCATTAGGCCCCCGCAACAGGTCCACAGGAAACGATTGCACCGCCCCATCAGAAAGAGAAATCCGGTACAAACGCCCCGAATCGGTGCCGGAAACCAGCAAACGATTTTCGGGCAGGGCCACAATGTCATTTAAAAAAGCCACAGGCGCTTGATTAAACTGAACGCGGCGGGGGGCCAAAGAAAAAACTTGGTCCCTTTTTCCCGTGGCAACATCATAGCCATAAACATGGTCAATATCCGTCACCCACAGGCGATTATAGGCAAACACAAGGCCCTTGGGCGCATGCAAACCCTCAACCCACTTGGCATCCAAAATCGTGCCATCAGGGGACACGCGTGTGATGTAGCCATCCCCATCCTTGGCCGTTGGGGCCATCTCTTTCCCCACATTAGAAATGTAATAGGACGTTCCATCAAAAGCCACACTTTCAGGATGATCCAATCCCGTAATCATAAAGCCTTCATCCGAAGACTGAGCCACGGCAGCAGAGCAAGCCATCATCACCCCCCAACAAAAAAGTCCAACAGTCAAAAGAAGGCGCGTAGAAATTTTTTGGATCATATCTTTTTCTTTCTTGATAAAAGGCAACATTTTCCACTGTGTCATCACGCTACTCTACATTTTATGCGCATCTCTAACAACCCCTTTTACCATAGCAAAGCAAATTAGAAATGTCTTGATATCCCCCTTGCTATACCCTTTCAGCTATGCTAACCAGACGGGGCTTTGGGGAATCAAAAAACCAACGGATCATGACACAAACGTTTGCCCATCACCGCACCGCCCGAAACTATGCCGCGGCTTTGTTAGAGGAAGCCCGCGCCTTTTCCGCCGTCGCTGTGACGGGGGACTGTTTAACGGCTCTTTCGGACATGATTCGACAGGATCCCAACACACCCTACACCCTAAATCTGCGCTACAAAAAACCAGATCTTACCAGTCCCTTGGTGGATTTTTTCGCGGCAAAGGGATGCACGCAGCCGTCCTTTATTTTACGGTTTTTGACCCTGCTGGCCATGCATAACCGATTTTCTTTGCTACCCGTCATTGCCGATATGTATCAGCGCCTGTATGACGAAGAGCAGGGGATTGTGGACATTTCCGTTATATCGGCCACGCCCCTGACAGACGACGAAGAAACCCAAATTACCACCCTTTTGAAACAGCGTTGGCCCCAGCCCCGTGTGATGTTTTCTGTCAATACCCTGCTGCTGGGGGGATTTCAGATTCTGGTGGGCTCGTGCCTTTACGATCTGTCGTTGGCCAACCGTCTGCAGCAGCTAAAAACCAAACTTTCCGGCGTGATTGCCCGTTCATATGAAGGAGACCTTCCCCAATGACACAAAAAACAACCCAAGCCATCTCTGAAATCGCCTCCGTCCTAAAGCGGGAAATTGCCGATTTTTCCGCCAAGGAAGATTTAAACGAAGTGGGCTTTGTCCTAACCGTGGGGGATGGAATCGCCCGCGTGTATGGGCTGGACACCATTCAATCGGGGGAAATGGTGGAATTTCCCAACGGCGTGAAGGGTGTGGCGCTGAGTTTAGAAGAAGGCAGCGTGGGCATCGTGATCATGGGCGATTCCCGTGGGATCAAGGAAAATGACGTCGTCCGCCGAACCCACCGCATTTTGGAAATTCCTGTGGGTATGGGCTTGCTGGGCCGCGTGGTGGACGCGCTGGGCAATCCCATTGACGGCAAAGGCCCCATCGAAAACGTCACCATGCGGGAAACCGAAACAAAAGCCCCTGGGATCATCGCCCGTCAATCCGTTTTTGAACCTGTGCAAACGGGGATCAAGGCCATTGATGCCCTGGTGCCCATCGGGCGTGGCCAGCGGGAATTGATCATTGGCGACCGCCAAACCGGAAAAACCACCGTGGCCATGGATGCCATCCTGAATCAACGGGCCATGAACGAGGCCGCCGCGGACGACAAAGGCAAACAGTTCTGTATCTACGTCGCCATCGGCCAAAAACGCTCCACCGTCGCGCAGATTGTCAAAACGCTTGAGGAAAACGGCGCCCTGCCCTACTCCATCGTTGTGTCCGCCACCGCGTCGGATCCCGCCCCCATGCAGTTTTTGGCCCCCTACACCGGATGCGCCATGGGTGAATTTTTCCGCGACAACGGCATGCATGCCTTGATCGTGTATGATGATCTCAGCAAACAGGCCGTGGCTTACCGTCAGGTATCCTTGCTGCTGCGTCGTCCCCCCGGACGGGAAGCCTACCCTGGGGATGTGTTTTACGTGCATTCGCGCCTGCTGGAACGCGCCGCGAAAATGAGCGATGAAGAAGGCGGAGGTTCCCTAACCGCCCTGCCCATCATTGAAACCCAAGCCGGTGACGTGTCCGCGTACATTCCCACCAACGTGATTTCCATCACCGACGGGCAGATTTTCCTGGAAACAGGATTGTTTTATAAGGGGATTCGCCCCGCCATTAACGTGGGCCTATCGGTCAGCCGTGTGGGCTCCGCCGCCCAAACCAAGGCCATGAAGCAAGTCGCCGGCAGCATCAAGCTGGAACTGGCCCAGTACCGTGAGATGGAAGCGTTTTCCCAGTTTGCCTCGGATCTGGATGCCTCCACCCGCAAATTGCTGGACCGCGGGGCGCGGTTGACGGAACTTCTGAAACAAAAGCAGCATCACCCCCTGTCTATGGAAGAACAGGTTGTGTCCCTTTATGCCGGTGTCAACGGGTTTTTGGACACGGTCCCCACGGCCGATGTTGTGGCGTTCGAGCATGCCTTGCTAACCCTGATGCGTACGGTTCATGCCAGCACCCTAGAGACTATTCGCAAAGACAAAAAAGTTGATGAGCCCATCAAGGCGAAACTCAACACCATCATTCAGGATTGTCTGGACAGCTTTCTGGTGAAAAAGGCGTAGGTTATGGCGAATCTGAAGGAACTTCGCGGGCGTATCAGCAGCGTGAAATCCACGCGAAAGATCGTGACTGCCATGAAAATGGTGGCATCCAGCAAGCTGCGCCGTGCGCAGGCCAAGGCCCTTCAGGCTGTTCCCTATGCGGATGGACTGGCGGCGATGCTCAGTGCCCTGCGCGGCGAAGCCGATGAGATGGCCCCCCCTTTGTTTCGTGGCTTTGACAATCCATCCCCCAAACATTTGATCATTCTGATTGGATCGGATCGGGGATTGTGCGGGGGCTTTCACTCTGCGTTGTTTAAATTCCTGCGCGAATTCACAGCCGACCTGAAAGCCAAGGGCCAAGAGCCCCACCTGTTGATCGTGGGCAACAAATTGATCAGTCGTATGGGCAGCATCATGCCCGTGGCCCATACCGTGCCGAACATTTCAAAAACCCTCAGCTTTTCTGCTGCGGAAGCCATCGGCCAGTGGGCCATGGATCGCTTTCTGCAGGAGGACTACGGCCAGTGCAGTGTGATTTACAGCCGGTTTGTGTCGGCCCTGACTCAGGTTCCCACGTTGCAGGGGTTGATGCCTCTGCCAGAGAATGCCGGCCATCATGACGATAAAAAACCCACAGATCGTCCCTATTTGTACGAACCTTCCAAAGACGAGATTTTTGCGCAGATTCTGCCCAAAAATGTTCATGTCCAAATTTATCGGGCCTTGCTGCAAAGCGCGGCCAGCGAAGAGGCCGCCCGTATGAATGCCATGGACAATGCCAGCCGCAATGCCAAAGAGGTCATTGATGATTTGACCTTGCTGTACAACCAAACCCGCCAGGCACAGATTACCAACGAACTGATGGAAATCATCGCCGGATCCGAAGCGCTTTAAATGAAAGGAAAGCCCTGATGTCTCACCAAAACATAGGAAAAATTACCCAGGTTATGGGGGCCGTAATTGATGTTAAATTTTCCGCCCCTTTGCCGGATATCAAAAATGCCCTGCACGTGGACAATCATGGCCAATTGTTGGTTTTGGAAGTCGCGCAGCATTTGGGCGACGGTGAAGTCCGCTGTTTGGCCATGGATGTGACCAACGGTCTGACCCGTGGGCAGGACGTTGTGGACAGCGGGTCCCCCATTACTGTGCCCGTGGGCAAAGAAACATTGGGCCGTATTTTTAACGTGTTGGGCGACCCCATTGACGAGCGCGAGGCCGTTCAGGGCCAAACCCGCTGGAGCATCTACCGCGAAGCCCCCGATCTTGAGGATCAATCCACCGACTCTGAAATTTTGGTGACGGGGATTAAGGTTGTGGACCTTTTGGCACCCTATGCCAAGGGTGGAAAAATCGGTCTGTTCGGCGGCGCCGGTGTGGGCAAAACCGTTTTGATCATGGAGCTGATCAACAACATCGCCAAAGCCCACGGGGGCTATTCCGTATTCGCCGGTGTGGGCGAGCGTACGCGGGAAGGCAACGACCTGTACCACGAAATGATTGATTCCAAAGTCATTGATTTAAACGGCGATGCCTCGAAAGTGGCGCTGGTCTACGGACAGATGAACGAGCCCCCCGGGGCCCGTGCCCGTGTGGCCCTGACAGGTCTGACCATGGCGGAATACTTCCGCGATGAAGAGGGGCAGGACGTTCTGTTTTTCGTGGATAACATTTTCCGGTTCACACAGGCAGGGTCCGAAGTGTCCGCGCTTTTGGGCCGTATTCCCTCCGCCGTGGGGTATCAGCCCACCTTGGCCAGTGAAATGGGGGAACTGCAGGAACGCATCACCAGCACAAAAAATGGGTCCATTACCTCTGTTCAGGCCATTTATGTCCCTGCGGATGACTTGACCGACCCCGCGCCGGCGGCGTCCTTTGCGCACTTGGATGCCACAACCGTTTTGTCCCGTAGTATTGCGGAGCAGGGGATTTACCCTGCGGTGGATCCGTTGGATTCCACGTCCCGCATCCTGTCTGCCGATGTGGTGGGCGATGAACATTACGCCGTGGCCCGTCAGGTCCAAAAAGTCCTGCAATCCTATAAATCTCTGCAAGACATCATCGCCATTTTGGGGATGGATGAATTGTCCGAGGAAGACAAACTCACCGTGGCCCGCGCCAGAAAAATTCAGCGGTTCCTGTCCCAGCCCTTCCACGTGGCGGAGGTCTTTACGGGATCCCCAGGGGTGTTTGTACCGCTGGCGGAAACCATTCGCGGGTTTAGGGAAATTTTGGACGGTCACTACGACCACCTGCCAGAGGCCGCGTTTTACATGGTGGGCACCATTGACGAAGTCAAAGAAAAGGCCAAAAAAATGGCCGTGAAAATGGCAGCCTAACCCATGACCGACCCCATCACGCTGGATTTGGTGACGCCGGAAAAACGGGTTTGTCAGGAACCCTATACCATGATCGTGTTGCCCGGGGCAGAGGGCGAAGTGGGCATCCTGTCCCAGCACCAACCCATCATCCTGACGCTGAAGGCCGGCGATATCCGCCTGTATCAGGGCACCACCGTCACCAAAACCATCCCCATCACCGGCGGTTTTGCCGAATTTTCCGGCGAAGTCTGCCGCGTTTTGGCCGATGGGGAATCCACGCCCAGCTGAGGGGGATGGACAAAACCTGTGGGGGGCGGGCGTAAGGGGCCTGTGTATCCTCCAACACAACAGGGCTGATTGCCCTACCGCTTCCCTCCACTCACCATCATATCGCGCCACAGCATGGTGGGCAGGGTGCCGCCGGTGACATTGTCCATGGGTGTGCGGTCATCGTTGCCCATCCAAACCCCTGTGACCAAAGCATCCGTGTACCCAACAAACCACGCATCCCGTTCATCCTGACTGGTGCCGGTTTTTCCGGCGGCGGTTTGTCCGGGCAATTGTGCGGCGCGGCCCGTGCCGGCGGGGTCCTCGACCACCGCCCGCAGCAGGCTGTCCATGGTGGTGACGGTGGCTTCATCCACCAGACGTCGGGTTTTTTCGCTGCCTTTGCGCTGATACAGGACATTGCCGCTTTGATCCACAACCCGCGTGATGCCAAATGGCAACACCAGATGCCCCTGATTGCGCAAAACGGCGTAGGCCGTGGTCAGTTCCATCAGGGACACCTCACTGCTGCCCAGTGCCGTGCTCAGATCCGGCCGCAGCGGCGAGCTGATGCCCATAGACCGTGCCTGCGCCAACACAGGACGCACCCCCACCGCCTGCATAAGGCGGATATGGGGGATGTTATAGGATTTGATGAAGGCCTCCCTCAGGGTGACGGTGCCATGAAATTGATTTTGAAAATTTTGGGGTTTCCATGTTTTGATGCTTAGCGGGGTGTCCTCCAGCGGGCTGGTGGGGGTGAAGCCGTTTTCCAAAGCCTCCAGCACCACAAAGGTTTTAAAGGCGGACCCAGGTTGCCGCTTGGCTTGGGTGACGTGATTAAACTGGGAAAAATCATAGGAAATCCCACCCACCATGGCCACCACCGCGCCATTGGGGCGCAGGGTTACCGTTCCCACCTGAGAAACGTTACGATCCAAAGCATACCGATTCATGATGTTTTCCGCCGCCAGATCCGAACGATTTTGCACGTTTAAATCCAACGTCGTATCCACCCGCAGCCAAGCATGATCTTTGGCATTCACGTAATAGGGCAGCTGCTCCATAATCCAATCGGTGAAAAAGCGCACGTTGGGACCGGCCAGCGGGCGGCGTATGGCCATGCGGGCCTGTTTGGCTTGGTTGGCCTGATGCCGTGTGATAAAACCGGATTCCAGCATTTCCTGCAGCACCACGTTACGCCGATCAATGGCTTTTTCGGGACTGCGTAGGGGGTTGAGGTCCGAGGGGGCCTTCACCAATCCCACAATCAGGGCGGCCTCTGGCAGAGTCAAATCCCGCGCAGATTTCCCAAAAAACCGACTGGATGCTGCATCCACGCCGTAGGCACCGGCGCCAAAATAAACGCGGTTTAAATACAGGGTCAAAATTTCTTCTTTGGACAGTTTGCGCTCGATCCAAAAGGCCAAAATGGCCTCGCGCAGCTTTCGATCCATGGATCGCTCGTTGGTCAGGTACAGATTTTTCACCAACTGCTGGGTCAGGGTGCTGCCCCCTTGGACCACGCGCCCCTCATAAAGATTGATGGTCATGGCCCGCAGCAGAGCCCAGAAATCGAGGCCCCCGTGATTAAAAAAATCCCGATCCTCCACCGCCAACAGGGCCCGCACCAAATGAACGGGAAAATCGGCATAGCTCAGGGGTTCCCGCATCAGGGGTCCGTAGTTGCTGAGCAATTCTCCACGGGCCGAGAGAATCTCCACCGATGGGGATCCCTGATCTTTTTGGGTGAGTGTAGAAACGTCCGGCAAATTGTATCCATAAATGCCCAAAAAAACCACAAAGGCAATCAGCCCCCACACCATGAAGGTGACCAGCCACTTTAACCCCCAAAGCACACCACGACGCTGCCCTTTTTTTGCAAAGGCTCTCTGCTTTTTGGTGCCAACAGTCTGCTTTTTGCGTTTCTTTTTCGCCATAATCCAAAGACTACGGCAGCGATCCTAAGAATGGCAACAGGTTTTTTTTTAGGACATTAAAACGGGATCCTGTGGATATAGTGTTTTCAATTTATTTTCGTCCTGATCCGAGAACAAGCCTAGCGGAGCGATGCCTAGTTGAACCTAAGTGAGCGAAGCCAAGCGCCGTTCGCAGGCCATTAGGGGAATAAAGTGAAAACACTATAGGAAACCACAGCCCTTGATAAAAAGACAAAAAAGGCCTCGCTTGTTTACGATATGTTAACCTGTTACGGGGTATACTCTTTTCTAATGTCGCTCCATCTTGTTTTTTGACGCACGTGTTTTTTTTAATACGTGCGTCATTTTTTATGGGGCAAGGTTGATAAAATGGCCTTTAGGGCATCATCCAGCGTCGATTCCGTGACACAAAACGGCAAAACAACATCAGGGGTGACTTGGTGACGGATCCACGTCATTTGCCGTTTGGCATAACGACGCGACGCTTGCATGCCCAAGGTCAACATCTCTGCTTCACTCAGTTTTCCCGACAAAAATCCCGCGATTTCCGGAACCCCAATCATTTTCATGGCAGGGTGATGGGGGGTTAATTGACGTTGCAGCAGGGATGTCACCTCTTTTAAAGCCCCATCCTGAATCATCTGGGAAAAACGGGCGTTGATGCGGGGGTACAGCTCTGTGCGATCCGGCATCAAGGCCACAACGAAAAAGGAATGAGGAGAAGGGCTTTCCTCCCCCCTTAGGGCCTTTGGGCTTTGCCCCGTCATGATCCAAACCTCCGCCGCCCGCAGCAGGCGCAACCGATCATGGGGATGAATTTTGGCGACCAAATCCGGATGATACAGGGACAACAGGCGATGATAGGCGGGGGGGGAAACGTCTTCCAATGTGTCCCGAATCAGGGACCTCAGGGATTCAGGGGCCGCGGGGCAGTCGATGATGCCCTGCATCAAAACCTTCAGATACATCCCCGTCCCCCCCACAAAAACAGGCTGTTGGTTCTGGGGCAATACCTGATCCAGCACATGTCTGACATCCCGATACCAATGACCGGCGGAATACAAATCCTCAACCCCCCGATATCCCAAAAGGTAATAGGGAACCGATTGCCGAAAACCTTCATCCGGCTGGGCGGAGAGGCAAGGAAGCTCTTGATAAACCTGCATGCTGTCTGCATTGATGACGCCAGAGGCCAAACGCAGGGCCAAATGGTGGCCAAGAAGCGTCTTACCACTGGCCGTAGGGCCAACAATCACAGGAAGGGGGAAGGAGGATGACGTCAACAATTAAGAATCAGATCAATACGCGCCAAAAATATAGGCATCTTTTAACGCCACATCCCGCTGCAGGGTGTCAATGTTGCTCTGAAGAGCGAGATTATTGGCATGCAACCGCTGAGAATGAGCGCGATACACATCGCGGATGGACAACATAGCCACAGCCACATCCGGACAATCCGACCGCACCACGGGCAAGTGACGGCATCCCTTTTGATCCATCACATCCAAAGCATGTTCCACAGGATCCATCAAATCAACACACACAGGAAAATGGGTCATCACGTGGGATAAAGAAGTCTCGGTCAAGGATAAATCCGGCAAAACAACACGATTCAGCAGATCCCGCTCTGAAAAAATGCCCTGTAAACGATGGTCTGAATTGACCACCAAAATGGCCCCCACGCGGGCCTGTGCCATCAATCGAATCGCATCGCGGACAACATCATCGGGACGCAGGGCATGGGTAACATAGTTACGGATGACATCTTGAACCAAAAGGTTTCTCATAGTCCCTCCCTAAAACAAAAAATGACGTTTTTGGACGTGCCTGCAGTTCGTGGATGAAAAAGCACGAAGATATCTCATCCTATCAAAAAAATTAAAAAAAGGCAAAAAAAATGAAGATTGTAAAAACACATGGGCACCTCTAACAACCCTCTTTTAAGAGGTGTTATCCGCATAACAGCTGTGATTTGGGTTGTGATTTGGGTTTCTTTTCAAAAAAGAGGGTGTTAAGAGGAGGGCTATAGCCCTCTGGGGGCATATTTTGGGGGGTTGGGCTGTGGATTTTGGGCTTTTTGGGCCCGTTTGTG
>JBIIHL010000038.1:0-12200 GCA_044235825.1 Alphaproteobacteria bacterium
CTGATGGCACAGGTTTGGCGTTTGCGATGATCACCACCCGTACCCTAAAAAACGAAGCGGACACGGCGGCGCTGGCCCAAGCGCTGGCGGAAAAACGGCATACTTTGCCCCCTGTGATGACGTTGGAAGGGCCCTTGGGTGTGGGAAAAACAACGTTTATGCGGTTTTATCTGAAAGCGCTGGGTTGGCAGGGTCCTGTGATCAGCCCCACTTATGGCCTGATTCAGGTTTATGATTTGCCGCAGGGTCCCCTGTGGCATGTGGATTGCTATCGTTTGGGCAGTCCCGAAGAGATCCATGCCCTAGGGCTGGTGGATGCCATGATGCAGCATCCCTGTTGCATCGAATGGCCCCAGCGCATTGCCCCCTTTTTGCCCCCTGTGCGGCAGGCCCTGACCTTTGATTTTAACACAGATCAAACGCGCAGGCTCAGGCATGAATGTTTTGGTTTGGGGTAAAAGACTATGGCTTACGGGCTTTTTTTGCTTTAAAAACCATCAGAATATCTTGAAAGGATCATGATGAAAACAGCGGTTGTTCTTTTTAATCTTGGCGGACCTGATGATGTGTCTGCTATTCGCCCTTTTTTGTTTAATCTTTTTAATGATCCCGCCATTATCCGTGTTCCCAAAGTTTTCCGGTATCTGTTGGCCCAATTGATTTCCCGCAAGCGGGCCCCTGTGGCGGCAAAAATTTATGATCATCTTGGGGGAAAGTCTCCTCTTTTGGAGAATACACAGGCCCAAGCCACGGCCCTTCAGGCTATGTTGGGGGAGGGGTTTCAAACCTTTGTCTGTATGCGTTATTGGCATCCTATGACAGAGGCTGTGGTTCAGGACGTGATGGCCTACGCCCCCGATCGTATTGTTTTGTTGCCGCTTTATCCCCAGTTTTCAACGACGACAACGGCCTCTTCGGTGAAGCAATGGCAGGAAATTGCGGAAAAACAGGGGTTATCTGTTCCCACAACAACGGCGTGTTGCTATCCCATTCATCCTGATTGGATTCAGGCCGTTGTCGTCAAAATCGCGGAAAAGGTGACATCGTTTCAGGGTATGCGTGTGTTGTTTTCGGCCCACGGCCTGCCGGAAAGCATTGTTAAAAAGGGTGACCCCTATCAATGGCAGGTGGAACAAACGGTGGCCGCCGTGGTGGCCGCGCTGAATGTTCCGGATTTGGATTATCAGATTTGTTATCAAAGCCGCGTTGGCCCCATGACGTGGATTGGGCCGTCCACAGAATCAGCCATTGAGCGGGCGGGGGCCGAGAAAAAAGGGATTGTGATGATTCCCATTGCTTTTGTTTCCGAACACTCGGAAACGCTGGTTGAGCTGGACATAGAATATCGTCACTTGGCGCAGGAAGCTGGGGTTTCCCAAATGATCCGCATCGACACCGTGGGGGATCATCCCCTGTATATCAGGGCTTTGGCCGACGTGGTGAAAAAAACCCTAGCATGCGGGGGGGCGGTGTGTTCCCCCCCACAGCGTTGTCCCAAAAGGTTTTCGGGATGTCCCTGCGCGGGTTGAGTGGGGTTTTTAAAGGGTGGCATCCTGAATCAGGCTGGCGATATCATCCCCATAACGGGCCACATTGCGCTCACTGGTGGATTGTCCATGTTTCAGAATGTCAAACAGGGGGGACAGATACACATCTTCGCTGTGTTGTTGGCCGTTCAGGCGGGCACGGCGTTTGAGTCCCTCTGCCGACAGGGCAACAGCACGTTCGCCCCATTCTTTTAAGGTATGGCGTCCCATTTGGGTCATCAGACCCTGACGGGGTCCGTTTTTGTGGGCGGCCTCGATGTCCTCCAGCGAGACCTCATTGAGCCATGATAAAACGGTTTTCAGTGCCGTTTCATCATAAAGCAATCCCACCCAAAATGCGGGAAGGGCCTTGATCATCCCAGGCAGTCCGCCATCGGCGCCCCGCATTTCCAGAAATTTTTTCAACCGCACCTCAGGAAACGCGGTGGATAAATGATCTGCCCAATCGGCCAAGGTGGGGCGCTCTCCAAGAAAGCCAGGCAAGGAACCTTTCATAAAATCACCAAAGTGTTGGCCCGAAACATCGATGTAGCGGCCCTGTCGATAGACAAAATACATGGGCACGCGCAGCATATACTCCACGTATTTGGCAAAGCCCATGGTATCGTCAAAAACGAATTTTAAAAAACCGCACCGATCAGGATCCGTATCTTGCCAAATGCGGGCGCGATAGCTGCTGTATCCATTGATGTGACCTTCGCCGTGGCCAGAGTTGGCAAACAAAGCGTTGGCCAAGGGTTGCAAAAAAAGTCCAGCGCGAAATTTGTCCACCATATCAGCCTCGCTGGAAAAATCCAAATTGACCTGAATGGTTGTGGTGCGCAGCATCATGTCCAATCCCAAAGACCCCCGCTGCGGCATATAGGCCCGCATGATGCCATACCGTTGCTTGGGCATCCAGGGGCAATCTTCGCGGCGCCATGTGGGATGAAAACCCAGGCACAGGAAATCAACGCCCAACGCCTCAGCGACGGTTTTAACTTCCAGAACATGTTGGTTCAATTCGTCAGAGGTTTCATGCAGGGTTTTTAAGGGGGCCCCAGACAGTTCAAGCTGTCCCGCTGGCTCCAAAGAAATAGCCGCGCCGTTTCGGGAAAGAGCAATCACATGATTGCCTTCAAAAATGGGCTGCCAGCCAAAGCGTTGGGTTAGTCCCTCCAGCAAAGCCCGAATACCATCGGGACCTTCGTAGGGGATGGGGGATCCTGTGGCCCTGCGGTAGGGAAATTTTTCGTGCTCTGTGCCAATGGACCAGGCTTCGGGTGATTTGCATCCGCTGGCCAAATACGACACCAGATCATCAGGATGGGTCACGGCGGTGGTGTTCATGCTGGGCATAGCCGTCATAATGGGGATTCCTTAGCTTAATCGGTCACGGGTTTTTTTACCAATCGCCCAAAAGGGCGCGGCAGACGGACAGGCCCGCGATGGCGGCTGTATCGGCGCGTAAAATTCTTCTGCCCATGGTCATGGCGTGACAGTGAGGGCTGCGCTTGATTTTGTCAAGTTCTTCCTTGGCCCACCCCCCTTCGGGTCCAATCATCAAGGTGTAGGATGGGTAAGGGGGCAGAGTCATCAAAACATCGTGAATGCGCGGGGATGTTCCTGTTTCATCCCCCAGCAAAAGGGCATCGTCCCTTCCCTGCCGTCGTGTTAAAAAATCATCGAGAGAGACCACAGGATGAAGAATGGGCAGGCTGTTGCGCTCGGTCTGCTCAGCGGCTTCAATGATCTGAGACAAGGCGCGTTCCTGATTCCAATGACGCATTACGGTGTGCTGGGTCAGCAAAGGCTGCAGGGTGGTCACGCCAAGCTCGGTGGCTTTTTCCAGAATTTTCTCCAGCGCCGGTTTTTTTACCAAGGCAAAAGCCAATGTCAGCGGGGGGTGGATGGTTTCTAGGGGTTTTGTGCACGCATCGATGTGAATCATGGTTTGTTTAGGGGTGATGCGGGCGATTTGGGCGCTGTAGGATCCTGTTATTCCATCAAAAACATCAAGTCTATCCCCCGTCTGGGCCCGCATGACATGGGCCAGATAGTGATGGGCAGCGTCAGGCAAAACCAAGTCTTGTTCAGGGGATAGGTTCAAGGGAAGGTAAAGCCGGTTCATGATCCCTGACGGATGGACAAAGGAAGATGATTTTCAGAAAAAAACCGGATCCCGTCAAGGGATTTTCAAAACATTATTTAAAAATTCGATGGAATTTTCCGTGTTTTTCCGGGTGTTGCCGCGCTGAGTGTGTCCATAACGCTGGAGGGGCGACCAAACAAATAGCCTTGGCCCAATCCCACGCCCAATCCCAGCAATACTTCTTTTTCCTCTGCTGTTTCCACCATTTCTGCGATGACATCAATGCCAATATCATGGCACAGGTTGACGATGGTTTTCACAAAAGCCAGATTTTTGGGATTGTTTTGGATATTGCGAATATAGGATCCGTCGATTTTTGCATAGTCGACTTCGAAATTGCGAATATAAAGCAAGGAACTGGCCCCTGCCCCTATATCATCAAGACAGAAGGCGTGTCCTTTTTGCCGTAGTCCCTGAATGGCATCGTTCATTTGTTTATAATCAGAAACGGTTGCAGATTCGGTTAGTTCAAACATGATTTGTTTGTTAAGGTTTTCATAGGGTTCTAAAAGTTGATGCAGAGAACGGATAAAAAGTGTGCTTCCTAAGGATTTTGCGGACAAATTGATGGCAATCATGGGGCGTTTGTTAGCAGCGGCCATGGATCTGAGTTGCTCCGCCACTTGACGACAGACGAATAAATCAAGCTCTTGAATTTTACCGATTTCTTCGGCAAAAGCAATCATTTCAAATGGGGATTGGTGGTTTTCAAAACGGCTGAGGGCTTCATAGTGGTGTGTCATTCCCTTGTGCATATCGACAATGGGCTGGAAAACAATTTTGTAGGTGTTGGCTGAGATGATTTCGTTTAAAGCAGACACTTTTTTCAAAGTTTCATTCATCATTTTATTTAAGGATTCCCCTATTGTGTTCATTGAGATAGAGGTTATGCCTTTTTCAGCAAATTTGTTTAAGCAGTATAAAAATGCTTGGGATATCTCTTCCGCACTAGCATCTTCACTTTCACAAGAAATACTTTTGGTCTGGATAGAAATGGATTTGTTTTGGGGGTCAACAAGTCGGATCAGATCTTCCATGTATTCCACAACATCCTTTTGATCCACACGATCATTATGAATTAAGCTAAATCGGTTTTCATCCAATCGGGCTGCCATATCGCCGTCTAAAGAGTTAGAGCGCATATACGATCCGATTTGGGCCATAATGAACTGTGCCTGATCGTCAGGCAGATGGCTTAAAGAGGCGCCGACTTCAACCAGTGTCATGGTGCTTTTGTCGAAAATCTCACGGTTATTATCAATATACGTTTTTAGTTTTTCCTGAAATTCTTTGGGACCAAAAAGACCGGTTTCTAAATCATGGTGACGAACCTCTTCATTGTGTCCTAAAAAATTCTCGACCCCTGTTATGGTCACGAAAGCAAAAGGATAGTCGGGTAACCGACAAACACCGATCAAAACAGGTTTTGTCAATTCTTTGTGATGTATGTGATACAAGGTTGGGGATAATCGTCCAGAAAGTCCCAATTTTTGGATATGACGTTTTAAAAGGGCCCGTTCGGATTCAATCAGAAAGTCATATAGAGATTGATTTTTTAAAAATTCTGGCGAAATTCCTAGGATTTTCTTGGATAATCCAGCATTAAACCCAATCAAACCATCGTCAGGCATGATCTCTAATAACAAATCCGCACTTGTGAAGGCAAAAGCCACAAATTTGGCTTTTTGGTCATTGTTCATAAAAAATCCAGATTCGCATACCGGCCTTACTTCACTGTATAAGAAAAGTCTTAAAACAACCTTGGCATTATTTTATTTTTTTTGTATAGCGTTGGCCTTAGAGCGTGATACTCTGTTTAAAGAATAGGCGATTGCATGCCTGACCATACATTTAGTTAAACTTATGAAGTGCCCTTACTGTGGATACATGGAAACACAAGTCAGGGATTCCCGTCCGGTGGATGAGAGCATGTCCATTCGCCGTCGTCGGTATTGTCCCCGTTGTGATGGACGTTTTACAACGTTTGAGAGAGCAGAGATGCACGATTTGATCGTGGTGAAGGCGGATGGGCGAAAAGAGCCCTTTGCCCTAGAAAAGATCAAAAAAGCTTTGATGGTGGCGTTGGTGAAACGCCCCTTTACGCTGGATGATCTGGATCAGATCAGCCTGAAAATCCGAAGCTCCCTTGAGCAAGAGGGCAATACCGAGGTCACATCAAGGCACATTGGGGAAGTGATTTTAAAGGATCTCAAGCAGCGGGATCCCGTGGGCTATGTGCGTTTTGCCTCTGTTTATCAAAACTTTCATGACATTGGCGATTTTCAAAAAATCGTGAGTTCCGAGTCAGCTTAAGTGGCCGTGTCGGTCAGGCTTTCAATCAGCCCCTCAATAACCGAAAGCCCCTGTTGCCAAAACGTGGGATCTTTGGGATTTAGGCCAAAGTCGGATAACATGGTATCGTAACGCTCAGTCCCCCCTTTTTTCAGAAAAGCGATATATTTTTCGGCAAAACCCTCAGGATGGTTTTGATAGGTGGCATACAGCGCATTGACCAAACAGTCCCCAAACGCATAGGCGTAAACATAAAAAGGGGAATGGATAAAATGCTGGATATACGTCCAGTAGATTTTATAGGGATCGGACAGGGTGATGGCGGGGCCCAAACTTTCTGTTTGAACCTGCATCCAAAGGGTGGCGAGATCTTCGCTGCTTAATTCCCCTTTAGCGCGGGCCGCGTGCACTTTGGTTTCAAAGGTATGGAATGCAATTTGACGCACCACGGTATTGAGCATATCCTCTATTTTAGTGGCGGTTAGGGCGTGTTTTTGTTCAGGGTTTTCTGCGGCCCTTAGCAGGGACTGAAAGGTCAGCATTTCCCCGAAAACAGAGGCTGTTTCTGCAATGGTTAGGGGCGTATCGGACATCAGGTATCCTTGCTGGGCACTCAGGACTTGGTGAATCCCATGGCCAAGCTCGTGGGCCAGCGTCATGACATCCCGCTGGGATCCCTTAAAATTCATCAAAATGTACGGGTGAACCTCGGGTACGCAAGGGTGGGCGTAGGCGCCGGAATCTTTACCGGCGTCGGGCGCCGCATGAATCCAGCCCTCATCGAAAAAGCGCCGACCGATGGCAGCCATTTCTGGGGAAAAGCCTTGGTAGGCAGACAAAACAATATCTTTGGCCTGATCCCACGTGTAGGTGGGTTGAGAGACTTGGGGCAACGGCGCGTTTCGGTCCCAAAAGTTTAGTGTTTCTTGATTCAGCCAAGCGGCCTTATGTTCGTAATACCGATGGGATAGTCTGGGATAGGCATCGCGCACGGCCTGAACCAAGGTTTCCACAATATCCCCCTCCACTTGGTTTTGCAGGTGACGCGAGGATGACGGAGAGGAAAATTGGCGCCAGCGGTCTTCCGTGGCCTTGTCCTTCACAAGGTTGTTCATGATCAGGGCAAAAGTGTCTTTTTGGGTTTCCAGCCCCGCAGAAAAAGCTAAGGCTGCATCACGCCGGATCTCGGGGTCTGTGGATGTGTTCATCAGATGCAGCACTTGGGTTTCTGTGACCATCTCGCCCCGATAAGAAAAGTGCAATGCGGCCATGATTTGATCAAACAGACGCACCCAGCCACTGCGACTGGTGATGTGCAAATCATGTATCAGTTTTTCGCTGGTTTCATCCAAAGTATGGGGTTTAAATATCCGAACCTGATCCAACCAAGGGCGATAGCGGGCGATGCCTAGATGGGTTTGATACAGATTTTGAACATGCGATGCGCTGAGGTCACACAGGGCCAACGTGAAAAAAATCAGGTCTGATTCCAGAGTTTGCAAAGCCTCTCGTGTATTTTGAAAGCATTGGGCGCGGGCCATATCATTGCGGTTTTCGGAAAACAGCAAAAAGGTATAGGTGCCTAATTTTCCAAAAAGGGTCGAAAGCGCTTCGTAATCTTGAATGGCTTGATATAGGGTGTCTGCAGAGATTTTTGAAAAATCTTGGGATGCAAACGTGTGAACAAAAGTGACGGTTTTGGCTTTTGCGTCTTTCAGGGCATCCAGAAAAGCAGGATCATCGGGGCTTTTAAAAAGATCCTCCAGACGCCAGCAGGGAAGAGTTTGGGTCATTGGTCATTCTTTCTGTCTTGGGTGGTGTGGCTGGCCTTGGCAAAGGCCTCTAGGTAACGCTGAACCACAACGGTTTCGTGATAATGGTTTTTGTACATCTCATGCCCTTTTTGGGCGAGGTCTTTGGCAAATTTTTCATCCTCAAGAACGCGGGATATGGCCGAAGCAAGGGCTTCGTCATTGCCCACAGGAACCAAAAGTCCCGTTTTTTCGTGCTCAATGACTTGAGAAGGGCCTTCGCTTTCAGAAGCAATCAGCGGTTTTTGATGGGACCAAGCCTCTAAAATCACAGATCCAAACGGTTCATGACGCGAAGGACACACAAACACATCAGCATGTTCCATGAAGGGTGTAATGTTCTCTTGCCAAGGCAAAATATGCACGCGGTTGGCGATGGGGGCAGCCAATTCAACGATGGCTTTTTTTTCTTCCCCTTCGCCTAAAAGGCAAAGTTGGGCCTTTGGAAGCGTCATCATCGCCCGCAACAAAACATCAAATCCCTTGTTGGGGTGAAAACGACCCAAAGCCAGAACCACCTTTTTTTCTGGATCGAGGGAAAGGGTGCTTGGCAAAGGACTCCCTGTCACAGGTTCATCTGCAAAATTAGGAATCGTGACAATTTTTTTGGCAGGCCATCCTTTGTCCAAATAAAACGTCCGAAGATGCTCCGTCATGGCAATCATCAAATCGCATTTCCGGTAATATTTTAAATCATAATATCCCCCAGGGCGGCCCACATGCAGGGCGGCGCTTTTGGGACAAAATTTTGTGGCCCGATTCAGCCATGTAAAAACGACATCGGGTTTAAAGTCTTTGATGTGTTGTTCAAAAATTTTTTTGGTTTTGAAATCAAAGATGCCACCGAAAGGGGCCTGACGGATGGGAATTTTCAGATCAACAAACCGTTTGTAGCGGTCATAATTTTGGCGAATCAAAACCTCAACCGTGACACCGTCATGGGCGTGAAAAGCACGGGTTAGACGTTCAAAGTGCTTCTCAGCCCCGCCCTTGGCGGCGCCGGCAATCGCCATGAGAATGCGCATAAAAACCTAAGCAATTTTTACAACATTGTTGGCCGGTGCAGCGTTCGAGAGACTCTCAATGGCTTCCAGATAAATCTGGAACAATTGATCCTCTTCACTGCGCTCTTCCTCACTTTTTTTCCGCCAAGAGATCAATTTTCGAATGACTTTTTTATCCAGACCTGTGCTGGCGGCCTCGTCGTAAACGGCGGCTATATCTGTGGCGATGGCTTTTTTTTCTTCCTCTAAATTTTCAATGCGCTCGATAAAAGACAAAAGTTGCTTGGCACTGGAGGCATCAGGGGCGGAAAATGTCGTCATAGGGAATCCCTTGGAATTGTTGTTATGGTGGTTCACGTTTCCACACTTCCAGTCAAATGGCAATCACAAAAAATGGATGCATACCCAAGGCCGCAGGGGCATCCATCCCCCTTCTGAAACGTATTTTAAGGGGATGGCGGCGAAGGTTTTTCTGCGGGCTTTTCGGATGGTTTATCTTGGGGTTTGGTTTTGGTTGCTTCGGGGGTTTTGGGTGGTGTTTCCCCATTTTCTTTCACATCGCTGAGTTTGCCTGTTTTGAGTTGCTGGCGATAATCCCCAATTAAGGTTTCCAGCGTGCTGATATCTTTAAAAGCCCCCATAACATTTTTGGGATCCCCGATCAGGTTGGGATTGCTCAGGGCCTGAAAAGGTTCATCCCAAGGGGTCCCTTTCAGCAATGGTCCGTAATGGGAAAAGGCCTCTGCCAGTTTTTCTGTGTCCTTGGCCAAAACCAGAGCGGTGACGTAATTCAGGATGATGCGGGCCTCTGCCTCAGAGGCTGTCTTTGTGTTGGGTTGCAGGTGAATCATGGATTCCAAAAGGGGAACGAGTTGATCGTATTTTTTTTCTTTCCAGTAAATGTGGGCCCGAATTTGATTGGCTTCTTCGGATGAATCGTCGCTAAGGGTTTCAAGGGCGTCTTCGTTTTGATTTTGCATGGCCTGCGCCTCGGCCCGCAGGCGTTCGCGTTTTTCAAACAGGGCCACGGGAACATAGAGATAATCAGAGATATTCAGGGCCTCAATGGCCTTTTCCGGCTGGTTGTTCAGCAGGTGAATCATGGCCAAACGCATGCCCACGCGGCTTTTGTCTTCGCCCTCTAAACGCTCTCGGACTTGGTGATTGAGCAAATCCCCTGCCCTGTCCAGCAGATCAACGGACACCAGACGATCCGCCAGTTTCCGGATCATGTCATCGCCGGTTTCATCATCGGGCGTTAAAAAACGGAATTCATCCAAAAGGGCCAAAGCCGTTAAGGGCGGCATGCTGTCGGCTTTGTCTTTCAGGTAAAGGTCGATAAACAGGGATTGCATTTGGGCGCGAGCTTTTTTCCCGTCGTCTGTATCGGGGTATTGCCTTTCTAGGTATCGCAAGGTTTGCAGAGCGTCTCTGTAATCCCCTTTTTTGGTGTATAAATCCACCAAATGGTTCAGCAGCATGCGTTCAAACGCATCGCCGCGCCAGGCAAAGCGCAGGCGCTCTAGCCCCACGATGGCATCGTCATCACTGAGGGTGCCTGCGCGATGCTGGCTATCCAGCAGGGCATAATCTGCATGGGTGCGCACGAAATGATCGGGGTGTTGGGATAACTGTTTCCAAAGGGATTGGGCCTCTTTTTCTTTTTGGGATGCGCTTAAAAGGCGAGCCCTCAGCAAATCCAGCCGCCCACGCTGACTGGGGGTGTCGTTAAGGCTATCGGCGCGGTTAAGATATAAAGAGGCGCTTTCTTGATCCCCTTTTTTCAACCATGCGTCAACCAAGGGCTCTAAAAGCGCCAAGGTCATGGACGGGGTATAGGTGTTTGGGATGTCTGTGATGGTTTTTAAATAGGGCTCTGCGTCGTCAAACAGATTGTCCGCCGCAAAGGCACTGGCCATCCACAGGCTGGCTTCGGGTTGATCCACGGTGTTGCTTTCAAACAAAGACTGTCTGGCCTCTTGATAGCGTCGCGTCATGAAAAGGGCCGCCCCACGCAAGGATTTTACCGGCGCCGAAGCGTGCAGCGTGGGATCTTCGGCAAGCATGGTCGTTAAAAGGGCCAAACTTTCTGTATAAAAATCATGGGCAAACCAAAAACGGGCCAATGTTAATTGGGCGAGGGGTTTTTCTTCTTCTCGAACAGAGGCGAGGCGGGATTGCAGGGTTTGTTTTTCTGAAAAAAAGCGCTCTTTGGAAACACGCCGCCACGACTGAACATCGAAAAAACGAGTGTTGTTTTCTGTGTTTTCAGGGGATGGGTTTTGCTGGGGCGGGACGTTAAGGCTGGTTGTTAGATTGGCTGCGGATGCACTGGGCGTCTCTTCCTTATCTTTGGATAAAGAAGAGCGATCCCCCATGGGGGCCAAGGTGACGGTATCCTTTGTCTGCGTCAGGGGCAGGGTTTGCTGAAACGAAGACACAACAACCCCAAGGGTTGTGGGTTCTAGGGAAAGCAGGGCGAACTGACGTGCTTGCTGGACGCTCACCGTTGGGTCGGATGTGGTGAAGATCCATAAAAAGTCCCCTAAGAGGGGGTCTGTGATTGTAAAGGCGGGGGAAGCCCCCGGAATTTTCCAATGAAGTCCGGCGGTGTCAGTCCATTCCTCTAAAACCTGTTTGGTTTCCGGTGGGCTGGCAACCCAATAAATACGCCAAGCCCCTTTTTCGTACCACGTGGTGGCGGCTTTGTTTTCCGGCAAGGCAAAGCGGATGATTTGTCCGGTGGGTGTGCTTTGAATATGCAGGGATTGTAATTTTTTTTCTTTTTCAAGGGGACTTAGGTTAACAGGGCGCGATAAAACAATCCATTGCCATCCGGCCCGCTGGAAAACGGCGATGCCAGAGGGCTGTGGGTCAGGAAAAGACATTTGGATCTCTCTCCCCACCACGGAAATGCTGGCGGTGTCTTGGTCTTCTGCTTTCGGGGGGGAAGAGATTTGTGTTTCTTTGGGGTTGGGGGTGGTCTTTTGCTTTTCAGGCAAAGGTTGATCGGGCTTTTTTGTGGCCTGATCAGGGAGTGCATTGGCAGGGGCAGAACGGTTCAGGGTGACATCAAAAATCTTCCGACTGCCCATGGTTTTGGGGGCAATATCTTTGATGGGGTGGGTAAAAACGATGGTTAGGGTTGTTTTGCCCCCTGCAGCCGTGCGGGTTAAGGAGCGAACGGAGGGAGGTTTGACAGGGATTTCCCCCTGCAAGGGGTCTGAAACGCTTATTTGCAGGGTGTTGTCTTTTACATCATGGGTCACAGATTGCGCAGTGGTGATCACAAACCGCGTAAAGGTTTCATGTTGCCCTATGCGCAGCGTGGCTCCCACGGCCTTGGGGGCCATGACGGCGGCAAAAAAGGCGATGAAAAGACAAAAGGAGAAACGTAAAGCCATGTTATCATTAT
>JBIIHL010000012.1:0-37503 GCA_044235825.1 Alphaproteobacteria bacterium
ATCAATGGCTTGGTCGTTCATATCTTGGACAAAACCATCGGAAAATTCACCGAAGGCATCCAATTCTTCCAACGAAAAACCTACAAAGCCATCCAAATCCTAACAAAGGTTTATTGAATGACCCTGATAAAAGGAAAGCTCCCAAGAAAATCAGGGTTGTTTGTGATAGGCATGAATGTTCCCATACCCAAGGCCCATTAAAACACGCGCCTTTGCAAAATCAAGAGGGATCGTGTAGCCTTAGGGTATCGGTTTAACGTTAGGACGATTATGGTGATAAACTATCACAGCCCTGAGGATTTTGAGGGCATGCGCCGCGCGGGCCATCTGGCGGCGCGGGTGTTGGATTATATTGGGGATTTTGTGGATGAGGGGGTGTCCACGGAACGGCTGAATGGGCTGTGTCATGATTATATTGTTCAGCGCGGGGCCATTCCTGCGCCATTGAATTATAAGGGATTTCCCAAATCCATTTGCACATCGGTGAATCACGTGGTGTGCCACGGGATCCCATCATCGGATAAAATTTTGCACAATGGGGATATCATCAACATTGATGTGACGGTGATTGTGGATGGGTGGTATGGGGATACATCCCGCATGTATATGGTGGGCAAGCCCAAAGGGCAGGCGCGAAAATTGGTGGAGGTTACGTACGAATGCCTGATGCGTGGCATCGATCAGGTCAAACCTGGGGCGCATTTGGGGGATATTGGCTATGCCATTCAGTCCTACGCAGAGTCTTTCGGGTTTTCTGTGGTGCGGGATTTTTGCGGGCACGGGATCGGAAAGGTGTTTCACGACGCCCCCAGCGTGTTGCATTATGGCCGCAAAGGGGAGGGCGTTCGTCTGGAAGAAGGCATGTTTTTCACCATCGAGCCCATGATCAACGTCGGCACCTGGCGGGTGAAAGTGTTATCCGATGGCTGGACGGCCATTACGCAGGATCGGAAATTATCCGCGCAGTTTGAACACACTTTGGGCGTGACCGCCAGCGGGCATGAAATTTTTACGGTATGACGCCCGTTACGGTTTTTTTGGGTCTGGGCAGCAATCAGGGGGACCGCGAGGCCTATTTAAACGGTGCTGTGCGTAGCATCCGGCATTTTTGCAGCAATGTTCAGGTGTCTTCGTTCTGGGACACAGAGCCCATGTATGATGTGAACCAGCCCCGATTTCTCAACGCCGTTGTGCGGGGGGAAACCACGTTGGGCCCGCGGGCCCTGCTTTGGGCGTGTCAACAGCTGGAACATCAAGCCGGCCGCCGCCGCACATCCCCCAACGGCCCCCGCACGCTGGACATTGATATTTTGTATTACGGACAGTTGATGGTATCGGACCCCGATTTAACCATACCCCATCCGCTGCTGCACGAGCGTCCCTTTGTGCAAGGCCCCCTTAGGGAAATTGCGCCGGATTGGGGGATCCGAGGGGGTAATGGTTACGACCGCCCGCCCGCAATATCCAGACGCAGGCTGTTTTCCGTCGATAGGGAAGAGGGGTAAAAGGGGTTTTGCAGGGCAATGGTGCTGGTGGGAATAATGCGGTAGGCCATGGCGGATTCAGGGACGTTTTTCCCTTTTAAATAATCCACAACTAGGGCGGCGCCGCGGCGACCCAGGGATTGGATATGGGTGTAACCCCGAACGTCTTCATCTTGGCCAGAGCGGGTGTTCACGTATCCGGTAATCTGGATGACGGTAAGGGTGCCCTCATGATAGGCAGCCGCCACCTGATCCAAAAGGGTTTGAGAGGCAGGATCCAAGGCTTGGGCTGTCTCTGGGACCATCACGGTGGCTAAGGGGGAGGAGGATGAAGAATTCAGATTCTTTTCAGTCCCCGTCGTGTGCGCAGACGGGGTATCCTCCACAACCACCGTGTTTGTGGTTTCTGTGGGGGAGGGGGTTTGCTCCTGCGGCTCAGCCACAACCACCGTGTTTGTGGTTTCTGTGGGGGAGGGGGTTTTTTCCTGCGGCTGCTGATCGGCCTTGTTTGTGACGGCTTTGGGCTTTTTTACAGATTCGATGGTGGTCAGAACGGGCAAGGCAGGGGCAGGGGGGGTGGCATTAAAGGATAATCCGGGCTCTTTCAAAGCAGGGGGCGTGATGGGGGCGGTTTTATACAGATCCCGAATGGCGGTGTTGGGGGAAAGAACGGCGAATGTTTGGTCAAATTCAACAACAAAGGGGTCAAGGCCCGCGGGATAAGAGCGGCCTTCGTTTTTGGCCTGTGTCACCAGACTGTGGGCCGCCTGTTGACGAGAGGTTTGCGTGGCAAAAGGGGCATATTGTCCTTGGTGCTGTTCCTGAAAAGACGACAGGGTTTGGCGCGATTCGGGACGAGTGTTTTGTTGGTTGTCCTGTTGTTCGTTTCGATTCTGAACGATGGATTTTGGAACAACGGGGGCCTGTGCGGGGGCTGTCTTCGCCGCAGGGGGTACAGGGACGGGGGAAGCGCTCGGCGCCTGGCTGAGGTTTTTGGGCAGGGGTTCTTTTTTGATTTTTCCTGAACCAGAGGTCGTGGAGGCTGTTGGGGATACCCCTTGCTTGGCAGGCGTCAGGGGTGTTGGCAACGCCACGGGAGAGGATTCAGAGGCAGCGCCACGGGAGGCTTTCGTCTTAGCTTTGGCAACGGTCTTAGGTTGAGAAGCCTCTGGGGCGGCGAGGGCTTTTGGTTGTTCAGGGGGATTCAAATCCTCTAAATACAAAACCTGTGGTTTGATAACGTTGGATTCACGGGCCACGTTGGATTGTTTTTCATCGCTGTCCGTGGCTTGGGGGGCTGGTTGCTGCGAAGATGTCTGGTCCTGAAAAAAAATATCCAAGGATTCCGCCCCAGCGTCGTGGGCTCCACACAGACAAAATCCCAAAAATAAAACACTTTTTTTCATAGTACATCACAGCTTTTGTTCTTGGGTCTTTTTAAAGTGCCCTTTTGTTGCTTGGGTTTATCATGAACAAAGTTTCTTTAAAAAATCGTTAAGGGGTTTTGGTCTCTTCGATTCAAGACATGGGTTTCCCCCTTTGCTTTTATGGTTCCCGAAAGCCCACAGGCCCCAAAGAGCGACGCTGGGCGCGGCTCTTTAGGGCAAGTCCGAGGTGGTTTTGATGAGGGTGCGCTTTAAAATTGGGTGCCAAAGCTAAAGCGGAAACGATCTTCTTGGTCGTAATCTTCTTTGGCAAAGGGAATGGCATAATCAATGCTGACAGGCCCAAAGGGAGAGCGCCACGCCAATCCCACCCCGCCGGATGCGCGGATGCTGTTATCATCCTGAACCTCGGGCCCTTGATCCACGGCGTCACTTAAAACTCCCGCATCGATAAAGGAAACCCCGCTCAGGCCCAGCTCTTCGGGCAATCCCAAGGGAAATCGTAATTCGGCAGATGTCCGTGCATAGTATTGCCCGCCCAGGGCATCCTCTGTGGTGCTGTCTCTGGGGCCAATACCGGCCAGTTCAAATCCCCGCAAACGGCCACCCCCCAAAAAGAAACGGTCGTTGATGCGGACATCACCGCCGGAATAATCAAACACGTATCCGGTGTCGGCCTCGGTGCTGAGCACCCAGTCTTTTTCATAAATAGGCCAGTATTTCACCGCCCCAATTTCATTGCGCAAATAATCCACATCGCCGCCAACACCGGCAAAGTTGGCTTCGTAATAGGTCATGTACCCTTCGCTGGGTTCAATGCGGTTGTCCCGTTTGTCATAGGTAAAGCGGGTTCCTAGGCCCGAGGTGAGAAATTCCCCTTCCTGATCCTTAATGAATCGAGAGGCGTTTTCATCCACATTGCTGATTTTGACATTGTTGGCAAAATAAAATACGCGCTGGTTTAAATCCGGCCCTAGATCAAATCCCAGCGTGGCGCGGCCGCCCAAGCGGTCTTCGTCGTAGGAACTTTCGTCCTGAAAGTCACGAACCAAGTTTTGGAAATCCAATCCGCCGTAAAGTTTACGATCCAGAAAATACGGGTCGGCAATCCCCAGATCCACCTGTTGCCGTTTGCTGGACAAAGAGGCTGAGGCCCGAACATCTTGGCCCCGTCCCAAAAAATTCCGCTCTCTTAATCGAACATCCGCCAATACGGATTCTGTGGATGAAAACCCCGCCCCCAGAGAGAGCTCCCCCGTGGGTTGTTCCATAATTTCAATGTTAATGATGCTTTGATCGGGGGTGGATCCCTCTTTAATGTCGAATTTAACGGTTTTAAAATACCCTAGGTTACGGATGTTTTTTTCCGATTCACGAATTTTGATGGCGTTGTAGGGGTCGCCTTCGGCAAAGGTTAATTCTCTGCGGATGACTTTGTCCAATGTGCGCACGTTGCCGATGATATTGATTTGCTCAATATAAACACGGCGTCCCTCTTTTAACGAGAAGGTCACATCCACCACACCTTCACCAGTGTCTTTGTTAACGTCTCGGGGGGCGTATAATGGTTCAATATCCACAAAGGCATAGCCGCGCCCGCCCAAAAAATCCACCAAAGCGGATTCTGAGGCATCGATATCTTTTTGGCGAAAAACATCGCCGGATTCAAAAATCAGAAGGGGTTTAAGGTCATCGGGGGTGATATCTTTAAACACGCTTTTGAAATCAACGTTGCCGATGGTATAGCGGGTGCCTTCCTCAATAAAAAAGGTGATGGAAAATTGTTTTCTATCCTTGGTCAGCTCAGCATCCACGGATGTGACGCGAAAGTCCATAAAGCCGTTGTTGCGGTAATGTTGGGTCAGTTGTTGTTCGTCATAGGTGACCAAGTCCGGATCATAAATATCCGTGCTGGAAAGAAACTGATACCACGCCGATTCCCGTGATGTAATCACAGAGCGAAGGGTATCTTGGCTAAAAAAACGATTGCCCACAAAGGTAATGCGGGAAATTGTGGTTTTTTCTCCCTCGTTAAAGGTGAACACCAAATCCACACGGTTCTGGTCTTTTTTGATGTAATGGGCCTTGATATCGACGCCATAAAAGCCCTTGCGCTGATAGAGTTTTTTCAGACGATCCACGTCTTGTTTAACCTTTTCGGCGGTGATCACATCGCGGGATTTCAGGGTGATTTCCTGTTTAATGATATCATCGGACAGGGCGTCGTTGTTTTCAAAAACAATCTCGTTCAAAATGGGGTTTTCCGAAACAACAACACGAAGGTTCCCCTGTTCCTCTGTGATTTTGACATCGGAAAACAGGCCGGTTTCATGAAGTTCCTTGAGGGCGCGATCCAGATCCAAGGGGGTGAAAGAGTGTCCAGTTTGCATGGGAATATAGGCGCGAATGGTGGATTCCTGAATGCGTTCATTGCCCTTAACGGTGATGGATTTGACCGTTGCGGCTGTGGCAGAGACTGAAAAAAACCCCACCAACAAAAGAAAGCAGAAAACAAACCGCATTGGCATCCCCATTTCAAAACACAATCTACGGCTATGGGTTTACCATCCCCAAAGGAAGGGGTCTACCCCGAAAACATCATGGGTGGGAGAGAGCATGCCCCCTGTTGCCCTTAGGCCACAGGGGATGGGAAAAACCTTATCCGGCTTGCAGAATCCTCTGGACATCATGCCAAGTGACCACAACCACCAGCATCAAAATCAGGGCGACGCCGGCAAAGGATCCAATTTCTTGGGCTTTTTGGGGTAGGGGTTTGCCCAAAAGGGCCTCAAAAAAATAAAACACCAAATGGCCGCCGTCCAGGGCAGGCACAGGCAATAAATTGATCAGCCCCAAGCTGATGGAGAGGTGGGCCGCGAAAATAATCAGGGCGATGATGCCTTGTTCGCCCACCTTTTCAGAAATGCGATAAATTTGAACGGGGCCCCCCAGTTCCTTGACCGAGCGCACGCCGGTGATGGTTTGCCATAAACCCGTCATAGTGCCGGTGATGATGGCCCACGTATCCTGAAAAGCCGCAGGCACAGCGCGATGCAGGGGCAAATCCCTGAGGGCTGTTTCGTTTGTGGTGATGCCCAAAAGGGAAATATGGGTGGTCTGCCCCAGATTATCCGTGATTTCTTCACGGCGTGGTTGGATGGACACGGTGTTCTGAACGCCCTGACGCTGATAGACAATGATCATGGGCTCTGGTTGATTATAAAGACGGGTCATGTTTTGGATGTCAGAGAAGCTTTCTATGGCTGTCCCGTTGATGGAGATGATACGGTCCCCCACCTGCAGATGGCCTTTGGCCGCGGAATCATCCGTAAAATCGCCCACCACAGGGGGGGCGTACACTTGGCCCAAGGTGGCATAAACGCCCACAAAAACAACAATAGCAAACAAAAAGTTGGCAATGGGCCCAGCCGCCACCACAGCGGCCCGTTGGTGAAGTTTTTTATAGGGAAAGGCGACCTTTTTTTCCTCGGCCGTCATCCCATCGTCCATGCCGATGGGGGCACTGGCAATGTTGGTGTCCCCGAACATTTTGACATACCCGCCAAAGGGAATCAGGGAAATTTTCCAGTGGGTGCCATGTTTGTTACGCCATCCGTAAATTTCGGGGCCAAAGCCGATGGAAAACACCTCGACCCGAACGCCGTTCATGCGGGCCACAACATAATGGCCCAATTCGTGAACATAAATCAGGGAGGTCAGCACCAAAACAAACGCAATGGCATCATATTGCAGCAAAAAGTCCATAGATGGATCACCTAAACAAGGTTTTTTTTACACTTTGCCTGACTTCCTGATCCAATGCAAGAACATCCTCTAAACGGGTGATGGTGTGATTGTGGTGGTGGGTCAGGGCTTTTTCCACCGTGGTGGCAATGTCCAAAAAGCGGATGTTTTCCTGTAAAAAGGCCTGCACCGCGCATTCGTTGGCGGCGTTGAACACAATACAGGCGGCCTGCCCCTGACGATGGGCGGCCCGCGCCAGCGTGATGGCGGGGAAACGGACGTGATCCACCGGTTCAAAAGTCAGGCTGAGCCCCTGTTGAAAGGATAAGGGCGCCAGAACGTCCCGCTGTTCATCAAAAAGGGCATCCCGCACAGGATAACGCATATCTGCAGGGGCCAGATGGGCCAGCGTTCCCCCGTTTTTGCACGTCACCAGACCATGAACGATGGATTCAGGATGAATCAGAGTTTCGATGCGGGATTCCTCAAGGCCGAACAGAACGCAGGCCTCGATCAATTCCAGACCTTTGTTCATCAAGGTTGCCGAATCAATAGAAATTTTTTTCCCCATGGACCACGTGGGGTGGCGCAGGGCATCTTGGGGCGTAACATCCCGCAGGTCTTGGCGGGTGCGAAAGGGGCCGCCCGAGGCCGTCAGCACAAGGGTTTTGACCTGATCCGCGGGCACCCCCCGCAGCAAACAGGACAGGGCGTGATGTTCTGAATCTAGGGGGGCAATGCGGGTTCCCCTGCGCGTTGCGGCCTCCATAATCCATGATCCGGCGCAAACCAGGGATTCTTTGTTGGCAATCCCCACCAAACGGGCGTTTTCACAGGCTGTATAGGTGGGCACTAAGCCCGCCGATCCTGCAATGGCCGCAATGACAATATCGACGGGTTCGCGGCAGATCTGGGCAATGGCGTCGTTTCCTACGACCCCGTGAACGCCCGATCCGGCCAAGGCCTGTTTTAAATCGGCATAACGTTCAGGGTCCGCCAAAGCGGCAAATGTCGCCCCAAAACGACGGGCATCCGCCGCCAAAGCGTCAACATTGCTGTCCGCCACCAGGGCGAAGATATCGAAATCATCAGGGTGATCTGCCATCAACCGCAGCGCGGTTTGCCCCACCGATCCTGTGGATCCCAGTATGGTGACACGTTTTTTCATGGTTTTGTTTCTGCCATCATGAAACCATCGCCATGAACCAAGCCGCCGGCGCAGCCAGAATGAATCCATCCACACGGTCCATGATGCCGCCGTGCCCCCGCAGCAGGGTCCCTGTGTCCTTGATGTTCAGATGACGTTTGAGTTTGGATTCCATCAAATCGCCCATTTGGGATAAAAGAGACAGAAAAAACAGGTGAACAAAAGAAAAATATGACGGCACCGGCAACAAAAGCCAAGTTAGTGTCACCAATGCAGGGGCTAGGATAATTGCCCCCAAAAACCCCTCCCACGTTTTTTTTGGGCTGATGCTGGGGGCCAGTTTACGGCGGCCATACCGACGCCCGATGAGATAGGCCAAGGTATCGGTTAAGGCCACCACAATCACCAACACCAATGCCTGCGCATCCCCCAGCCCCAAAAAACTCACAGCGGGAATCACAAAAAACACCACCGGAACGGCAATACGCAGCCACGGGGTACAAGATGGCTTTTTGGACAACGGCCACCATTCCCAAAACCCCAAAGCGCACACCAAGAGCGGCAACAAAAACAACACTTTTAAAGCAAACGCCCCCGCCACAATCCCCACCAACACCAGCGCCACCAACAGACGATTGTTCATGGGGCGGCCTCTTGCATTGTATCGACACGGCCATAGCGTCGTTTTCGACGGGCGAAAAGGGTGAGGGCCTCTGCAAAATAATCCCCAGAAAAATCGGGCCAGAACACGTCCATAAAAATCAGCTCGCTATAGGCTGATTCCCATAGCAAAAAATTACTCAGGCGGCATTCCCCGCCCGTGCGCAAAATCATGTCGGGATCGGGCAGGGTTTTGGTGGATAAATGCTGCGCAAAAAAATCCTGTGTCAGTGCAACATTTTTGTTTTCGTTAATGATGGTTTCCACGGCGTGCAAAATGTCCTGTCGCGCCCCATAGCTGAGGGCAAGGGTCAGGGTCAGGCGTGTTCCGGTTGCCGTTTCTGCCATAGAATGGTTCAAAGATTGTTGCACGGTTTGGGAAAATTTGTGCGTGGCGCCGATGACGTTCAGGCGAATCCCGTTATGGCGCATCCAATCCGTTTCGCTGATCAGGGCTTTGGACAAAAGGGTCATCAGGGCCTCGATTTCCTCAGGCGGGCGTTGCCAATTTTCTTCGGAAAAGGAATAAAGGGTGAGATAGGGGATGCCCACTTCGGCGGCGTAGGTTACGGCCTTTTTGACGGCGTCTTGGCCCGCCTGATGTCCCTGACTGCGGGGCAGGCCACGGTCCTGAGCCCACCGGCCATTGCCGTCCATGATGATGGCCACGTGGCGGGGCTTCACAGGATGATTCCTGAAACGGCGGCTTCGTCGCGGGGTGTGCGTCCAAAACGATCTCGCGCATCCAAATTGGCCCCCAGACGGCACAGATAGGTGGCCACGTCTTGTCGTCCCTCTGCCGCGGCCAAATGCAGGGCCGTGCGTCCGTCATAATCGGGAACATCGGGCAGGGCGCCGCGGGCCATCAGGCGCTTGACCTCGTCCAAATCGCCTTGGCTGCTGGCCAGAATCAGGGAAAGGGCCAAATGTCTTTTTTCCCGATGGGCGTGCAGACGGGGATCTGTTTTTTCGGATGCCGGTCCAATCCCGTCAAAATTATGGAAATTATACAGCGACACCAGCTTTTCGCAAAAGGCCACCCCTCGCACGCTGTTGCCCAAGGGGTCCAAACGGGGGGACCAGATGCTGATGCCCATCACCCCAGGAATGACCAGCATAATGACCCCTGAAATACCGGATTTTGCCGGCAAGCCCACGGTAAAGGCAAATTCCCCCGAAAAATTATACATGCCGCAGGACAGCATCAGGGATAAGCCATGTTTTACGGATGCTGGGGAGAGCACGCGCTCCCCCGTCATGGGGCACACCCCCGCGCCGGCAAACGTGGCCGCCAGCGTGGCCATGGCTTTGGTGGTGACCTCGATGGAGCAGCATTGAAAGTACAGGTCCAACGTTTGATGAATATCGGTGCCTTTGGGAAAAGCCCCCACTTCTTTTAAAAAATACGCCAGCGCAAAATTGCGGTCGGCTGTTTCTTTTTCAGAATGATACACCGAGCTGTTGAATCCTGGGCGAACGCCGCCGCATAACCTTTGCCAGACGGACAAAATGGCATCGAAACGATCCGCCAGCGGTTGATGGGGGCGAATCAGGGACGCACACACCATGGATCCCGCATTGATCATGGGGTTATGGGGTAGGTTTTTGCTGTTGAGGGTAATGGCGTTGAAATTTTGCCCGCTGGGTTCGCGGCCCACGTGGGCGTGAACTTTGTCTTCGCCGACCTCCTCTAGCGCGATGCAATAGGTGACGGGTTTACAGGTGGATTGAACGCAAAACCCCACATCCGTATCCCCAATATCAAAGGTTTGCCCATCCACCGTGCAAACGCTGATGGCCAGATATTTAGGATCGATTCTGGCCAATTGCGGGATATAACGGGCCACGTCCCCTGTTTTTATGGACAAAAGATCATGGTAAATCTGGGCAATGTGATCTGTAAATCCGGAAAAATCAGGAATGATAAATCCACCCTCTGCCGCGCGTTGCAGCAGATAAACATGACGGCCGGCCAAGGATCGGAAGGTTTCAAAATCTATGGGGTCTTTGGGGGTATAGGCCTCTAGAGCCTCCATCAAATCTTGTATGCGGGAATCCTTTTTTTGGATCCCGTTTTGGGAAAGAATCCTTAGGATATCCCCTTTGGTGGTATAGGGCTCTCCCGTGGGGCTAAAGGCCAAAAACAGACGCCGCCAATCGCTCAGCGCGATGGATTCTGCTGGGTGTGCGGGGTTGCTTGGGGCCATTGAGGGGTCTCGCATGAAAGAATCTCTTTGATTCATAAGGGAGAATCTTTGTAGGCGCAAGATCCTAAAAAAATATGTTTCCTTGAAAAAAACGTTATTTGGGCGTTGTGTTTGCAATGAAAAAGTAACGCTCTTTGGTGTATAGTTTTAGGGAGAGACTTTGGATGCAAATAAAATTGCTTTAAAATGAACGCGTTATGAACAAAATGATTCTTATCATCGAGGACAATCGGTTAAATTATAAACTTTTGGCAGATTACTTGGGTGTTCATGGGTATACGACGAAAAATCTGCACAGTGGTTTAAATGTGGTATCCTGTGTGCATGAATGGAGGCCCTTTTTGATTTTGCTTGATATTCAGTTGCCGGATATTTCTGGCTTTGATGTTATGGAACTTTTGAAAAAGGATCCCTTTTCTGCAAGCATTCCTGTGATTGCGGTGACGGCGTGTGCCCATGCTGAGGAACAACACCTTGCCAAAGACAGGGGTTTTCATGGATATATGACAAAGCCTGTGGATATGAATGCTATGCTAACCATTGTCAATTCTTTTGCGGGCCAAGATGTTTCCAGCCATCATGGGATCAAACTATGACAGGTCGTATTCTTATTGTTGATGATCGGGTGGCCAACTTGGGGGTGTTAGAGGCCAAGCTGGTTTCGGAGTATTTTGATGTCACAACCGCAACATCAGGGCAAAAAGCCTTAGACTTGGTCAATCAGGATCCCCCAGATATCATCCTGTTGGATGTGATGATGCCGGATATGGATGGGTATCAGGTGTGTGAGATTTTGAAAAAAAATCCTAAAACCGCCCATATCCCCGTGATTATGGTAACGGCCCTTGGTGATGTTAAGGATAGAATCCGTGGGTTAGAGGCAGGGGCCGATGAGTTTTTAACCAAACCCGTTCATGATTTGCAGTTGCTTTCCAGGGTTCGGTCTTTGATTCGGCTGAAGGTTTTGATGGATAGTCTTAAAATTCAGCGGATGGCCTCTTCGGGGTTGGGTGTGCCCGAGGATCAGCTGGTGGCCTTTCCCACGGATGATCATATTCACGGCGTGCGCATGGCTTGCTTGATGGACGATGATATTTTGCGGGAAAAACTAGAAACGTTTTTGAGTGCGGACAAACATAGCCTTTCTTTTTTCAAAAGCGCAGACTCTTTTTTGAATGGTTTGGGCACACGGAAATACGACATGGCTATGGTGCCCCTGATGTTTCATGGGGAAGAAACCCTGCGTTTGTGTTCCCAGGTGCGCAGCAGTCCAGCCACGCGTCATTTGCCTATGATTATGATTTCTCAGGATCTTAGGGAGAATTTACTGGCCAAGGCGCTGGATATTGGGGTGAATGATTATATTCTAGAGCCTCTTGACCCGAATGAGCTGCGTCTGCGTGTTCGCACGCAAGCCAAGCGTCTTTTGTATCAGAAGCTTCTGCGGCTTTCCCATGAAAAATCCATGGATTTGTCGTTAACGGACGAGCTGACCAAGCTGTATAACCGCCGTTATTTTAATGCCCATCTGGATGCCCTGCTGCAGATGGAATCAGGGCAGAGTCGATCTTCGTGTTTGATGTTGATTGATATTGATCATTTTAAATCCATCAACGATACCTTTGGGCATGATCAGGGGGATAAAATTTTGGTGGAGATGGCGCGATTGCTTCAGGTTAATACCCGTGACAGTGATCTTGTGGCCCGTTTGGGGGGGGAAGAATTTGTTGTGGTTGTGGACAACGCCACCTTGGGCACAGGCCTGAGAATTGCTGAGCGATTACGCCGCACCGTGGAAAACAAAGCTTTTCCCTTGATTCAGGGGGGCACCATGACCATCAGCATCAGCATTGGTGTGACGGTTTCAGGAAAGAATAAGAAAGCCTTTACCCGTGAGGCCATGTTAAAAGCGGCGGATTTGGCCCTGTACCAAGCCAAACATGCCGGGCGCAATCGCACCGTGGTGGGACACACGGACGTTGAAAAGGCCCCTGCGGCGTAACAACAGCCTCTTAAACGGTTTTGATGTCCTGCTCTTTGTGATTGAGCATATCATCCACGGTTTTGATGTATTTGTCGGTGAGGGATTGGATGTCTTTGTTTTGTTTGGCGACATCGTCCTCGGAAATGTGCCCTTCTTTTTCCCGTTTTTTCACATCGTCCATGGCATCGCGGCGGATGTTGCGAATGGCGATGCGGGCGCTTTCGGCGTATTTTCCGGCCACTTTGATCAGTTCTTTGCGGCGCTCTTCGTTTAATTCCGGCACGGGCACCCGAATGGTGGCCCCTTCGCGGCCAGGGTTCAGGCCGAGTCCGGCATCACGAATGGCTTTTTCCACAGCGGGGGCGCTGCCATGATCCCACACCTGAACCACCAGCAAACGGGATTCCGGCACAGAAACGCTGGCCACCTGAGACAGGGCCATGCGGCTGCCATAGACCTCTACCGTAACGGGTTCAAGCAGAGACGCCGAGGCGCGTCCGGTGCGAAGACCTGAAAATTCTTTTTTCAGGGATTCCACCGCCCCCTGCATGCGTTTTTCGGTATCGCCGCTCATGATGTTATGGTTTCCTTTGCTTCTTGGACAATGGTGAAAAGGCCCTCGCCCCGCAGAACGCTGGCCAAGTTTCCCCCCTTTTCAATGGAAAGAACAATAATAGGGATATTGTTTTCCCGCGCAAGAGAAATGGCGGAGGCATCCATCACCCGCAGGTCACGGGCCAGAACATCCAAATAGGTCAGGTGGCGGTGGTGCTGGGCATTTTTGTCCTTTTTGGGATCGGCGGAATAAATGCCATCGACTTTGGTGGCCTTAACCACTGCATCACAGGACATTTCCACGGCGCGAAGGGCGGCGGCAGTGTCGGTGGTAAAAAAGGGATTGCCGGTGCCGGCGGCAAAAATGACAATACGTCCTTTTTCCATATGACGGATGGCGCGGCGGCGGATATAGGGTTCACAGACTGAGGCCATGGGAATGGCGGACTGAACGCGGGTTTGCATCCCGTGGGCCTCTAAGACACTCTGCAGACCCAGCGCATTCATCACCGTGCCCAGCATCCCCATATAATCGGCGGTGGCGCGGTCCATCCCCGCAGCGGCGCCGGACATGCCGCGAAAAATGTTGCCTGCGCCCACGACCATGCAGACCTCGATGCCGGCCTGGCGGACCTCGGCCACGTCACGGGCAATGCGGGCCAGCGTGTCGGTGTCAATGCCGTATTGTCCAGGGCCCATCAGGGCTTCGCCAGAGAGTTTCAGAAGAATCCGTTTGTAGGGGGCGGTCATGAGATCATCCTTTTTTTTTAATCTATACCCCAAAGACGGTTAAGATCAAGCTATCGCAGGACGGATCAGGGGGCAGAGGCTTCTTTTTTCGTGCGGTAAAACGCCCGAACATGCCGGTTGTGATCGCTTAGAGAGGTGGAAAAGATATGTCCCCCCTTTCCATCGGCCACAAAATAATAATAGGGCGTGGTGATGGGATTCAGGACGGCCCGCAAGGCATCCAGACTGGGGATAGCAATGGGGGAGGGGGGCAGGCCTGTTTGAATATAGGTGTTATAGGGGCTTTGGAGCGTCCAATCTTGGCGATTGAGGGGGCGGCTTAAGCGACCGCTGCCCCCGCTGAGGGCATAAATGATGGTGGGATCGGCCTGCAGGGGCATGCCTGCGTTTAACCGATTCAAAAACACGCTGGCCACGTAGGTTTGATCGTCTTTTCCCCCCGATTCTTTTTCGACGATAGAGGCCAGAATCAGGGCCTCCTCAGGGGTTTTTAGGGGTAAATTTTGGGCGCGACTTTCCCACAAAGCCGTTAAACGCCTTGTCATCATGCTGTGCATCTGGTTCAGGAGTTTTTGTCGGTCTGTTCCGCGGGTCATGGCGTAGGTTTCGGGAAACAGGGTGCCTTCGGCGGGCGCTCCGTCAATCTGGCCCACCAACAAAGGATGATCATTTAAATGTTGCAAAACGCCGGCGACGGTGGTGCCCTCAAGAACCCGAATGGGATGTTGCAGGGGTTTGGCGCGGCGCAAAAAAACGCTGAGTTCCTGATACGTTAACCCCGCCGGAATCAGAAATTCCCCTGAGGGGTAAAAGCGGTGATGACCCAACACCCCCTCGGTCGCATAAAAAAAGAGGGGGAAAACCAAAGCATTATGCTGGGACAAAAGGTCCACAACGTCTTTGAACGAGGCCCCTTTGGGGATGACGACGACGGATTCTTTTAATGTGCCAATGCGGTGTTCATACATCCACCGCGCCATCAGGCCGAATGATGACAATCCCACAAGGGCCGTAAGAAGGACGATTGCCCAGGTGGTGCGTGACATATTTTTTCTATTTTTGGCCCCATGTCTTTCGTGTATAAAAGACTCTTTGCCACAGATCAATCCCGAAAGAAAAAAGGTTCACGGTATGCGCGTTGTGTTTATGGGAACCCCGTCCTTTGCGTTGCCCGCGCTGGAAGCGTTGCACAAACAACACACCGTTGTGGCCGTGTACACGCAGCCCCCCCGTCCCGCCGGTCGGGGAAAGGCCGTGCAGCCCTCGCCCGTGTCTCTTTGGGGGCAGTATCATCACATTCCTGTGGAAACGCCGGTATCTTTTCGGGATGCGGACACGGTTAAGGCCCTGAAAGCCTATAAACCTGAGGCCATTGTGGTGGCGGCGTACGGGTTGATTTTGCCCCAAAAGGTTTTGGATGTGGCCCCGTGTTTGAACATCCATGCGTCCCTGTTGCCCCGTTGGCGCGGGGCCGCCCCTGTTGAGCGGGCCATCATGGCGGGGGACAAAGAAACTGGGGTGTCCATTATGATGATGGAGGCCGGTTTGGACACAGGGCCCGTCATTCATACCGTCACCGTGCCCATCACCGACAAAACCACGGGGGGCCAGCTGCTGGATCAGCTGTCCAAAGCAGGGGCGAAGGCCATTGTGTATGCGCTGGATCATTTCAAAACGGTGACACCCGCTGCCCAAGAGGATGCCGCCGCCACATATGCCGCCAAGGTGGATAAGGACACCATGCGCCTGGATTGGGCGCGTCCGGCCAGTGAGTTGCTGCGCGTGATTCGGGCCTTTGCCCCCGCCCCCGGGGCGTGGACAGACTATAAAGGCGAGCGGATCAAAGTTTTGGATGCTGAGGTGGTCAATACCTTTGGCCGCTGCGGGATGATTTTGGACAATCAGTTTTTGGTGGCCTGCGGCGAGCAAGCGCTGCGTCCCACATTGGTGCAGCGCAGTGGAAAAACGGTGATGAAAACGGCCGATTTTCTAAAAGGCTTTCCGCTGACCAAGGGGCAACTCCTTGCGCATTAAGTTGGTTTTGGAATACGACGGCACGCCCTTTGCCGGTTGGCAGCGCCAAGATCACGCCGTGACGGTTCAGGGAGTGGTGCAGGATGCGCTGAAAAAACTCACGGGACAGGATAAAATCATTCATGCCGCCGGCCGCACCGATGCGGGGGTTCATGCCAGTGGTCAGGTCATTCATGTGGATCATGATGGATTGCCGCTGCGGGCGTTTGTTCATGGGGTCAATGCCCATCTGCGGCCATGGCCCGTGGCGGTGCTGTCTGCCGAGGCCGTGCCGGAGACCTTTCACGCCCGTTTTTCCGCCACCCAGCGGCGGTATCGTTACCGGATTTTGCGTCGTACGGCCCCCAGCCCCCTGCGGGCCCATCGGGTGGATCATTATGCCGGCCCGCTGGATGTGGCCATGATGCAGGCGGCGGCGGAGGCGTTGGTGGGGCAGCATGATTTTTCCGCCTTTCGCTGCGCCGCGTGTCAGGCCCCCAGCGCCGTGAAAACCTTGGATGAGGTCCGTATTGATACGCTGGAGGATGAGCTGCATATCCATTTTGCTGCAAAATCGTTCCTGCACAATCAGGTGCGGATTATGGTGGGCACGCTGCTGGATATCGGGCGGGGGCACAAAACGCTGGAGGGGTTGCATCAGGCCCTGATCACAGGGGACCGCCGTCTGGCGGGGGCCACGCGCCCCCCCCAAGGGCTGACGTTGGTGGGGGTGCGGTATGCGGGGTGATGTGGATTTTTCTTGCCAAATCGCAGGCTTTTCCGTAAGACCCTAGGTAGGGGTGGCAGGGCTTTAGGGTTTTCGGCTGTCTTTTTTAAACATGTTACGTAAGGATAACACGATGGTGCGCTTATTTTTTATGTCGTTGGCGTTTGTGATGGTGCTGGGCCTTGGGGCGTCGGCGCAAGAGTTGAAATCCGTCGCCGTTGTGGATTTGAAGGTGATCTTGCAGTCGTCCAAAGCAGGGGCCTCCATCAAGCAGCAAATGAACAAAAAGCAGGATGAGTACAAAAAGGATCTGGAATCCCAGCAAAAGAAACTTTCCGATGCCAAAGATGCCTTGGCGCGGGATCGTTCGGTTTTGTCCCCCGATGCCTATGCGGAAAAACGCAAGGCGTTTGAGAATGATTTGGGCAAGTTGCAAACCAACATGCGCGGCAAGAAAAATAGCCTAGACAAGGCCTTTTCAACCGCCATGGAAACGCTGCAAACCCAGACCATGGCTGTTGTTTCTGATATTGCGAAGGAAAAAAACTACACATTGGTTTTGCCCAGAAGCAGTGTTTTGGTGATGACAGACAGCAACATGGACATTACCCAAGACGTGTTGAGCGCCCTTGATGAAAAACTCACCAAGGTTGATTTGAAATTTTAGGGGATGATGTTGGGGAAGCTGGCAGCCTCTTTCTTTGAGGCCAAGGCTTCCCTGACCTTTAGCCCATCGGCCAGTGCCCCCACATCGTGGGTGCGGATCATGGCCACATGGGGGGCCGCAAACAGCATGGCGGCCAGACCGGCGTAAATCCGCTCTGGGGCTTCCTTTTTAACCACAGATCCTAAAAACGACTTGCGGGAAACCCCCAAAACGACGGGATGGCCGAGGCTTGCCAAATCCCCGATGCCCTGAATCAGGGCAAAATTATCCGCCGCCGATTTGCCAAAGCCCACCCCCGGATCCACCAGAATACGGGCAGGGGGCAGGGGGCTGTTTTCAATGACGGCTTTCAAATCATCCCGAACATGCGTCATGACCCCTTTGGGATAAACAGATGGGGGATGGGATGGGGGGCAGGGGTCCTCATTTTTTTGGTCAGGGGATACTAAGGGCAGGGGATTGTGCATGATAATCACGCTGGCTGCGGGATAATCGGCAAGAACATCCCACAACGCGGCAGGGATAGAAAGTCCATCAATGGTATTTATGCCCTGAATGCCCAAATCAAGGGCGGCTCTGGCCACGGCAGGGCGGGCCGTATCCACAAACAGGGGGCATGACACCGTGCGGCGAATCAAGGAAAGCGCGGGCAAAAGGCGGGATAATTCCGTATCCTGATCCACAAAAGGGGCGCCCGGGCGCGAGCTGTAGGCCCCGATATCCAGACAGTCAGCGCCCTCTGCCACCAAGGATTCGGCGTGGGCCAAGGCGGCGTGGGGATCCAGGCGACCATCCCCCGAAAAAGAGTCCGGTGTGACATTCACAATCCCCATAATCAAGGGGCGGCGGTTCATGATACGCCCGAGGATACGCGCACACCGACACCGTGGGTGTGGGGGGCTGCCTCTAGTTTTAAAATCTCAACGGTTGCTGCGGCCACGCGGGGATGGGCCATATAATGATTCACCACGGCATTGGCCAGATGTTCCACCAAAGGGATATGGTGTTCGGTTTGGCGGCGGATGAAATCCTGTATGGCCATGTAACATAAAGAATCCTCCAAAGTCTCAATAGGATCCTCTGTTTTTAGGCTGAGTTCCACAGAAACACGGATGCGCTGGGGGTTGATGTGTTCGTGGGCCAAAACGCCAATCAGGCAAGATACCTCAAAACCCTGAACCAAAAGTGTTGTTTTCATTGGGGAATGGTTGCGTTATGCAGGGCGGCCTCTAAGGTTTCGGCGGCCTGTTTCAGGCGATAAAGGTCGGGGGTTCTTAACACCAGACTGACACCGCGTTTGTTGCCCTGAAAGTGGGGATAGCTGCCGATTTTGACGTCGGGATAGTGATCCTGAACGGCGGAGAGGATATGGGCCATTTCCCCCTCCATCAGGGTGGTGGTCAGGGTTTGGCTGTGGATAACCGCCCCCGGGGTTAAATGATCCACCACAAAATCCAGCATGGCCCCCATAATGCTGGGCACGCCCGCCATAACAAAAATGTTGTTGATAAAAAAGCCAGGGGCCCCCGTGACGGGGTTGGGGATCAAATCCGCCCCCTGCGGCATATCGGCCATGGACAGGCGGGCTTCGTTTAAATCTTCGGGTTTGTAATAGGATTTCAGGGCCTCTACAGCCCCCGCATGGCGGACAAAGGGACGATCCACAGCCTGCGCCACGCAGGATGCCGTGATGTCATCATGGGTGGGGCCGATGCCGCCGGTGGTTAAAACGTAATCAACGCGGGGGGACCATTCCCGCAGCGTGCCCACGATCACATCGGCGTTATCGGGCATAACGCGGGCTTCAACAACAGAAATGCCTTTTTCCCCCAGCTTTTGTGCGATGACAGGCAGGTTTTTGTCTGTTGTGCGGCCAGACAGCAGTTCGTCCCCAATCAGCAAAACCACGGCGGTTTTGGTGGACATCAGGCGGCCTCAGCCAAAGAGGTGGAGGGATCAAAAATGCTGCGGATGCGGTTTTCGCAGGCGCTGTTTTTTAAAACCAAAGCATGGGGACCACGATGAATTTGGTCATTGAGATGACAGATCATCTGGGCGACGTGGGCGCGGTTGTGATAGGGGTGGGCATAAATCACAAACACACGGCCCCCGCGCCGAATGATGCAAAGGTGATCATAATTCAGGCATAACAAAGGCAGATGCATGACAGAGGCATGATCCGTTTCCAGAGCAAAATCAATCCACTCTTGGAAAGCGACAGAGAGGGACTGGCTTTCGCCTTTCAGATGATGGGCCAAGGATTCAGAGAGATTTTTACCCTCATCCAAACACACATGCACTGAAGAGGGGGTGGTGGGGGAAGGGCAGAGGGGGGTATGGTCCATAACGCGCGATCCTAAGCAACGTCCAGCCAGCCAATATGGCCGTCTTTTCGGGAAAAAACAGCGTTGATACGGTTATTTTTGATGTTTTTAAAGAAAAAGACCGTTTCGGCCGCCAGATCCAGACGCATGACGGCATCTTTTACGTCCATAGTTTCAATGTGGTGGGGGGTTTCGGCGATGATGACGGGGTGGCCTTCATCGGCATCCACCAGCTCATCCACCTCTTCCTCGGCCCGCATGACATAGGATTTTCCCAGCAGGGCGGGGGCAGCTTCCCCTTGGGATTTATGGTAATCGGTCAGGCGGCGTTTGTAGCGGCGCAATTGTTTTTTCAGACGTTCTGCGGCCTGATCAAAGGCGCGGTAAACGTCCACGTCTTCTCCGGTGCCCTTAATGACAATCCCACTGCCTGTGCCCGAGAGCAGGGTGGCATCGGCAGTAAACAAATGATTGCGACGGGAAAACACAACGTGACAGCTGATGGCGCGGTCCAAATAGGTTTGGTTAATTTTGGCAATGGTGGTTTCCACGTGGGTTTTCAGGGCCTCGCCAATATCGATTTGGTGACCGGAAACTCGGATGTCCATAAGGGTATTCTCCACCATAGTTGTAAAAACAAAAGGAAAGATTATGTAGCAGAGTTTTTTAAGGGGGGCAAGATCCTTACGCAGATCCTTACGCAGGGCGATTGGCGTAGGCGTCTCTCAGGGCCTCGGCCACCCCCGGGGGGACAAAGCTGTCAATGTTGCCGCCTAGGCGTGCCACTTCCTTCACCAAACGTGAGGCAATGAATTGATGTTTTTCTGAAGCCATCAAAAACACCGTTTCAATATCCGGTGCCAACCGCGTATTCATCATGGCCATTTGCAGTTCATAATCAAAATCCGCCACCACGCGCAGGCCGCGAAACAGGACATTGGCTTTGTTTTCTTTGGCAAAATCCACAAGCAGTCCAGAAATCACCTGAACGTCGGCGGGAAAATGAATGTGATCTTTGATAAAATCGCATCGTTGTTTGGATGAAAAAAGAAATCGCTCTTTGCTGTTATGTTCAGCAACGCCGATGATCAGGCGATCCACCAACGTTCTGGCGCGGCGCATGATATCCACGTGTCCCATGGTGACTGGATCGAACGATCCCGCGTAAATCCCTGTGCGCATAGGCGTTATTTCTTTTTGAGGTTTTTTATGATAGGACAGTGTTACCACGCCTAAGGAATAAGCGTTAAGGTTTTATGAAACGGATGATTATTTTTTGTGGATTATTTTTATGGGCATCGACGGCGGCGCTGGCCGATAGTCGATTAAATCGCGATGAAATCATCAGCGCCTTGTCCGGATATTCCATGATATGGCGTAGCGATCAAGAGGTAAGCACCCAGTATTTTGATCCCCGCGGCATCACGTTTTATGAACGTGTGGGAAAAAAGCCGGAATCGGGGGTGTGGACGGTCAGCGAAGATCATCTGTTCTGTTCACGCTGGGGGCGTGGCGGCTGGTTCTGTTATCAGGTGATTCGGGCACAGGATACCATGATTTTTACGGGGCCCGTGAATCAGCCCATAGGATTGAACAACGTTATGGTGGGGCGTTTGGTGTCGGGTAATCGGACTTCGGCAAAATCTCCAGATGCGGCGCGTCAGCCTCCCGCTGTGATGCAGGTGCTGGGGCGCATTATGAGTGGCGATTATTTGGGCGGTCTTTCCTATCGCTAGGGTTTGGGGTTTTTTAAAAACCAGAGGCCAAGCGGGCACGCGCTTGGTTTTTGGCCGTGCTGAGCATCTCTTCGATAGGTTCGCGACCTTCCATGATCCCTGAATGGTATAAATCGCAAAGGGCGCGATCAATCAAAGCATCATCATTGGGGTAAAAAATCATGGTTTCCAAAATCGATAAAACATAATCAGCCCGTTTTTCATCCATCAGATTCATGGATCCGGCAATCTGTTCAGCAAAGGCTTTGGTTTTGTAGCAAAGCTCTTTGTATAAAAAGGCATCTTTATGAGAAAATTTATCAAGAACAAGTTCGGGTGCCTCATAGGCGTTTTGGCCTATATCCATGGAGCCTCCTAAAAGAAAAATAAGTTGAAATATAACCTTGATGGTAAAGGCCAAAGTTAAAAAAAAGGTTAAGGGGGCTTTTAAAAATAGAATTAAAAAAAACTGGGCCAGCGCTTCCCGTATACCCCCGTTGATGATGGGGGATTTTTTTGTTGTTTTTGTGTCCCTTGGGGATACACGGGATGGGTGTGGGCTGGCCCAGAAAAGGTTAAGAAATCACTTAAACAGTTTCCAGTTGTGCATTGAAAACTTGTTTTGTTCCTTTTATTTCTTTTTGTGAAGATTCAGGGTTTCGCAGGACGTAGCCGCGCCCCCAGACGGTTTCAATGTATTTTTCTCCGCTGGTGGCCTGGGCCAGTTTTTTGCGCAGTTTGCATACAAAAACGTCCACGATTTTCAGTTCAGGCTCGTCAAGGCCGCCATACAGGTGGTTTAGAAACATTTCCTTGGTCAGTGTTGTGCCCTGACGTACGGCCAAAAGCTCCAGAATCGCATACTCTTTGTTGGACAGGGGCAGGGGTTCATCATTCACCATAGCCACCTTGTTTTTCAGATCAATCACCAGACGTTTGCCCACACGAATCAGTTCCTGCGCATGTCCGTGGGCGCGACGAATGATGGCGCTGACACGGGCCAACAATTCATTCTTTTCATAAGGTTTAGTTAGGTAATCATCGGCACCAAAACCCAAAAGATTGACTTTTTCACTTGTTTCATTAAGTCCAGAAAGCACCAAAACCGGAACGTTGATTTTAGAGGCACGCAGGCGACGAATGACCTCTGACCCCCGAATGTCAGGCAGCATCAGATCCAAAATCACCAGATCATACATGTCCAGATAGATTTTGATGATCTCAAGGGCCTCTTCACCAGAGCCCGTGGTGTCAACCACATAGTTGTTTTGACGCAAAATTTCCTTGATGGCGCGCGCGGTGTCGGCATCGTCTTCGATTAGCAGGATACGCATAATGTCCTCTTGGGTTATCGTTTTTGTTGATGTGATGTTAACTATATCAAGGTTGATAAAAGGTTAACGCCAATCTTTTTTACGATTTTTTGTCAAACCCCATCATGGTGTTGTATTTAAGATACGCTTTTTATGGAAATTGAAAAAAATTAGTGTTTTTTATTTTTTGTTTTTTGTTGTATTATATATTGTTTTTGCTTAGCCGAAAACACCATATCTTTTTAAGGGGGCGCGATGTATTGGGATGTTCAGGACAACAGGGTCTCTTTGGATCACCATGGTTATGAAGGGGCGCCCTTAGAAACCATGGCGTTAAAAAAAATTAAAAAAAACATTTATTATCAACCCGTTGTCAATGCTGGGGCATCGCGTGTTTTGTTTTATGAATCTTTGCTGCGTTTTGTGGGGGAGGATGATCAGGTTTTTTCCCCTGCTTCCTTTGTTCAGAGGGCTGAGGCCGATGGGTCCATTGTTTCCTTGGATGCTGAGAGTTTATCCATGGTTTTTAACACGTTGGCTGAAAATCCTTTTTTGAATTTGAGTGTGAATGTTTCCTGCTTTTCTCTGGAGGATCCCCTTTGGATCTTGGGATTTTATGAGGCAGCCAAAACATTTCCCCATATTTTGTCCCGTTTGATTGTTGAGGTGACGGAAACGCGGAATTTTGCGCTGTCCCAAGAGGCCTGTCATCACCTGAGATGCATCCGATCCATGGGGGTGCGTTTGGCCTTGGATGATGTGGATCAGGTGGCTTTCCCCTGTTTGCAGGCGTGTCTTGACAGCGGCGATTTTGCTGTGGATTTTTTAAAAATCAGCCGGCATCTGACCATGGATTTGGAAAAAATCCCTGATTCTAAAAATAGATTTTCAGATTTGATCCGCTTGGCATCGCATCATGGTGTGATGCTGATTGTCGAGGGCGTGGAAACAAAGGCACAGTGTGATGCCTTGTGTGCCCAAGGTTTGTTTTTGCAGCAGGGGTATTATTGGGGGCATCCTGCATCTGTTTTTAAGCGCACATTTCCCTTTTAGCCCTGTGGATAAGTCTGTGGATAATTAAAAGAGTCTTGAGAAAAAAGGACTTTAAAATTGCCCTTTGCTTTTGTTGGTGTTTTTTTCAAAAGACACTAGATTATTGTTTTCAATAAATAAAAAAATTATCGCAGGGGGATTGTTTCTGTATTTCTGGGGATTTTCGCGTTTTTAGGGGGTGTGGATAACCTGTGAGTTTTTTTCCCCCATCCGCGCCTGAAGTTGGCTGAGATCCAGAGTTTCAAGGTCCCCAAGGTGGCTACTGAGCGTTTGGATCATGGCTTCTAGGGCGGGGATTTGATCCGGCGCAAAGGGGCTGAGCACATAATCGTGAACCTGGGTTTTATGCACAGGGCGTCCGATGCCCAAACGCACCCGCAGATAATCAGGGCCAATCAGGCGGTCCAGATCCCTCAGGCCATTATGCCCCCCATGGCCGCCCCCCACCTTGATTTTTATTTTCCCAAGCGGCAGATCCAAATCGTCGTGAAAGACAATTAGTTGATCAGGGGTTTTTTTGTAAAACGTTAACACGTCGTGAGCGGCCAGGCCGGATCGGTTCATATAGGTTTGGGGCTTGACCAGCATCAGGCCGTCGGCGGTGCGGCTGATCAAGCTGTGGTGCTTGGTCTGCCACGCAGGGGCCCGCAAAAGGGCATGCAGGGCATCAACCACCATCATCCCTGCATTGTGACGGTGCAGGGCATATGCGGCAGTGGGATTGCCAAGACCAACAAAAACACAGCGCATGGTTTAAAATCAGGGATTTACATTGCTGCATAATTTGGTATAAACGATGCCCTTTGGCAAGCCTTAACGTTTCCTTCATGAAAATTTTAACCTGCAACGCGAATCGACCGCTGGCGGACAATATCTCCGCGATTCTGGGCGTGCCTTTGACACAGGCGTCGGTGAAGCGTTTTTCCGATATGGAAATTTTTGTTGAGGTTCATGAAAACGTGCGCGGTCAGGATGTTTTTGTCATCCAGCCCACGTCCTATCCGGCCAATGATCATTTGATGGAATTGCTGGTGATGATCGATGCGCTGCGCCGCGGATCGGCACAGCGCATTACGGCCGTGATTCCGTATTTTGGCTATGCCCGTCAGGATCGCAAATCCGGCCCCCGTACCCCCATTTCTGCCAAGCTGGTGGCCAACCTGATCACCGTGGCGGGGGCCAGCCGTGTGTTGACGCTGGATTTGCATGCCGGTCAGATTCAGGGGTTTTTCGATATTCCCACCGATAATTTGTACAGCGCACCGGTGTTTGTTGAGGACATTCAGCGCACCTTTGCAAACCGGTCCCCCGTGATTGTTTCCCCCGATGTGGGCGGTGTGATGCGGGCGCGGGCCATTGCCAAGCGTCTGGGCGGCGATTTGGCCATTATTGACAAACGGCGGGAAAAAGCCGGTATGTCTGAGGTGATGAACATCATCGGGGACATTCGGGACCGCCACTGCATTATGGTGGATGATATTGTGGATTCGGCGGGCACGCTGTGCAACGCGGCGGTGGCCATTATGAATCAGGGGGCGCGGAGTGTTTCCGCCTATGTCACCCATGGGGTTCTTTCGGGGGGGGCCGTGGCACGGGTGATGGAATCTCCTCTTGAAAATTTGGTGATAACCGATAGTATCGTGGCCACAGATGATGTGCGTCATGCTGAAAAAATTCGTCAATTGACCATGGCCCCGCTGCTGGCGGAGGCCATGGTTCGTATTGCAGAAGACCGTTCCGTATCGAGTTTATTTGAAGGAGTTAAATCATGAGTTCCACCGCCCGCACCATTCCCGTCACCACCCGCACCGAAACGGGCAAAAATGCCATGTACCGTTTGCGCACCACCGGCCGCGTTCCGGGTGTTGTTTATGGGGGTGGGGATGACAATGTCACGTTTTCTTTGGATATTCGGGATTTGATGGCGGGATTGCACAACGAATCCTTTTACGCCACCGTGTATGAATTGACCCCCGATCAGGGCCGCCCCATCCGCGCCCTGCCCAAGGCCGTTCAGTTTAACCGCGTCACGGACCAGCCCATCCACGTGGATTTCATGCGCGTGACGGACAAAACCAAAATCAAGGTTTCTGTGCCTCTGCATTTGATCAACACCGACAAATGCCGCGGGCTAAAGGCCGGTGGTGTCCTGAACGTCGTGCGCCACACGGTGGAGGTTCTGTGTTACGCCAGCAAAATCCCATCCCACTTTGAAATTGATCTGCTGAATGCCAAAATCGGGGATGCCATCAAATCCAGCATCCTGACCCTGCCAGAGGGCGTGACGTTGACCATCACTGACCGTGACTTTACCCTGGCCACCGTTGTCGCACCGAAGAGCGGCACTGCGGAAGAAGCGGGAGAGTGAGGGGGGACAGGGGACAGGTGACGGGTGACAGGGAAAGAGAGGCCCCGTGGGGCCTCTCCTTGCTCACGAAACTGTGAAGGTGATCTCGGGCCAACGATACCCTTGAGAGTATTCAACCTCCAGTGTCTGACCTTCTCGTACGTGAGAGGCTAAAAGAATAGCCTGGTTTGTCAGGAACCCTGTACAGACAGTATTCGCACACCATCTCATGCTTGGGGTACGGTAAAAAACAACTATTCTCCCATCCTTTAGAATGTTTGGGGGGATTGTTTCTCGCAGTTTTGCAAGAATTGCTTCTTGATCCATGGTGACAAAAAAGTCCTTGTTGGACTGAGCGAATGAGCCCCCATTATGCCGTGCCGTGCCGTGCCGTGCCGTGCCATTTGTCACATTTTTTTGTGTTTGGGAAAAAAATTTTTGTGTCATGGGGCGGGGTGGGGTAGTGTTTTGTTTTGAAGGGTTGGGGCACACATGCAGAGCGTTCCAGAAATTATTGTCATCGCTGGGATTAATGGTGCTGGCAAAACCACTTTTGCCGAATCTCTGTTGCCTATGATGGCTATGGGGACTTTTGTGAATGCGGACAATATCGCCAAGGGACTGAATTCTTTGGATGTTGCCAATGTGGATCTTCATGCCAGTCGTTTGATGTTGAAAACGTTAAGGGAACTGATCGCAGAAAAAGCCAGTTTTGCTTTTGAAACAACTCTGTCAGGAAAAAGCTATTTAAAAATGTTGGCCCGTTGCCGTGATGATGGGTATCGCGTGCGGATGATTTATTTGTGGTTACCGGATGTTGATACCGCGTGTTCCCGGATTAAAAAACGGGTTTTGCAGGGGGGGCATTATATCCCTCCAGAAACAGTAGGCCGGCGATTTACCAAGAGTCTGCGTTATTCAATGTTGGACTATATTCATGTTGTTGATAGGATTGAGATTGTTGATTATAATGACCGACACTTTCCCAGCGTTATTGCGGTGTATAACGATCACCAATGGTGTATTAAGGATTCCCCCAAATGGCAACAGATCCAGACGATGATTGGCAGGAACGGTTTGAAGCCGCTTTGAAAAAAGCCGGTCCCCTGATTGCCGAAAAAATCATTAAGGATTCCCAGCGTTACGGGACCCCGTTAATTGTGATCCATAAAACCGATGGGACAATTTTTTTGAACCCCTATACGTTCGAGAGAATCCCGCGCGAAGATTTCGAAAAACCCATCCCCTATCCCCTGCCGACGGAAATGCCGGATGAGGTATGAGGGTGACAGGTTACAGGTGACAGGTGACGGGTTACAGGTGACAGGGAAGGAGAAGCCCCGTGCCGTGCCATTTGTCACAGTTTTTTGTGTTTTGGGAAAAAAAAGGGGGCCAACGGCCCCCTGTCACATGATCCCCCTGCCGACTCAGATTCCGGATTGGGTCTGAGTCGGTGGGGGGGCAGCGGGGGAGAGGCCCCGTGGGGGGCCTCTCCTTTAGTTCAAGGGTAATGTAAGTACAAGTGTATGTTGATTTTTATCACCTGAATTTATTTCTAGAGTCCCCTCACGACCCCCGCCGTATTTGGCGGTGTTATCGTTTATTGTAGATATAAGATCCCCCTGTACTGTGTAGGGATTTTCCCCATTGAGGCGGATTGTCCGCGTTTCCTTCCATCTTTCACCTTGGTAGGTGACCACTTGAATGGTACTCCAGCAGTCAACAGTCAATAAGAATTGGCCGATTTTGCATTCGATTGCAGTCATGAACTGAAAAAGTCCGTTGGACTTTGTGAAACAGCCCCCATTATGCCGTGCCGTGCCGTGCCGTGCCGTGTCATTTGTCACATTTTTTATTGTTTGCAAAAAAATAAAGATGCAGCATCCACCTGCCACCTGCCACCTGCCACCTGCCACCTGCCACCTGCCACCTGCCACCTGCCACCTGCCACCTGCCACCTGCCACCTGCCACCTGCCACCTGTCACCTGTCACCTGAACCCTGCATATACAGAAGCGCGGTTAGATCGCTGATGTCCACCCACGTGGGCAGGGATTGTTTCAGCAGGGGCTTGCCGCGATAGGCGACGCCGAGGCCGGCGGCCTGCAGCATCAGCAGATCGTTGGCCCCATCCCCCACGGCCAAGGTATCGGCGGGGGAGAGGTTAAGGACACCCGCCTGCTCAAGCAGGGTTTGCTGTTTGACGTGTTTATCCACGATGGGGCCCAGAACGTCGCCCGTGAAATGCCCGTCATGAAGGCCCAAGGTGTTGCCCACCGCGTCATCAAAGCCCACCACAGCGGCCACGTGCTGGGTAAAGGGGGTGAATCCGCCGGAAATCAGGATGGTTTTGGCCCCCCAGCCCCGCATGGTTGTCACCAAATCGCTGGCCCCCGCGGACAGGGTCATATCCGATAGAGCCCGATCAATCAGCGTGGTAGGTTGCCCCCGCAGCAGAGCCACACGTTCCCGCAGGGCGGCGTGAAAATCCAGATCCCCCCGCATGGCCCGCGCGGTGATGGTGGCCACGGCGTTGCCGCAGCCGGCATAATCGGCCAGAACGTCCAGCGATTCTTCGGCCACAATGGTGGCATCCATATCCGACAGCAACAGGCGTTTTTGGCGGGGCGCCGCCGCATCCTGAACACACAGATCAAACGGCGTGGGATGATCCCCCCAGAGATCCCGAACGGCGGTGGCCAAGGCCATGGCATCGGTGGGGGCATCGGGGGTGTAAAGCACATCCACCGCGCGGCCTTCGCCAAAGGGGTGGGGGGGGGCGGTGTTCAGAAAGGTCGCCGCGCGGTGGGCGTCCTTTGGGGAAACGCCATCCACGGTGTTGATCAGGGTCAAACGGTACGACAGGGACATAACCATCAATCGAATGTGCGGCCATGCAGGGCCACGGCGGCCTTAAAGGTGTTGAGCAGCAGACACGTCACCGTCATGGGCCCCACGCCCCCAGGCACGGGGGTATAGGCGCAGAGTTTCGCGGTATCCCCATCAAGATCCACATCCCCCACCAACGTCCCCTGATCGGTGCGGTTAATGCCCACGTCCAGCACAATGGCCCCCTCTTTCATCCACGACAGGGGGACGAAGCAAGGTTTACCAATGGCCGCCACCAGAATATCCGCAGTCCCCACCAACGCGGGCAGGCCCTGCGTGGCCGAATGGGCGATGGTGACGGTGCAATCCCGTTGCAACAACAGCGACGCCACCGGCCGTCCCACCAAACGGGACCGCCCCAACACCACCGCGTGTTTGCCCCGCAGAGGGACATCCGCCAGATAATGATCCAGCAGCATCATACAGCCCAGCGGGGTGCAGGGCACCAGCCCCCCCGTATCCCCCAAAAACACGCGGCCGGCGTTTTGAACATGCAGGCCGTCCACGTCCTTGGCCGGATCAATGGCCGCCAACACCGCATCGGTGTCCAAGCCAGAAGGCAGCGGCAGCTGCACCAAAATCCCATGCACATCAGGATCATGGTTCAGGGATTGGATCAGGGCCACCAGATCCCCTTGGGGCGTGGTTTCGGGCAGATGATGTTTAAACGATTGCATGCCCACATCGGCGCAGGCCCGTATTTTGTGATTGACATACACACGGCTGGCAGGGTTATCCCCCACCTGAATCACAGCCAAACCAACGGTCAGCCCCGATTGCAGGACCTGCACCCTCAGCGCATCCTTGCGCAGCGCCGCCAAGGCCTTTCCATCCAAAATGACCGACATGATCAGCGCCCTCTAGGGTTTTTAAAAAAACCAGACTTTACCATAAAGGGCGGGGGTGGTCACGGGGGATTTTTTTTAGGATGCTTGTTTGTGGAGGTGTGAAAGTTGTTCTAGTATTGTTAGCAGGTTGGTGGGTGTTTCTTTCCGTATTTCTGCTCTCAAATCATTCAATGACTTTAGAATATCCGATGCAGCATTTATCTCATCTATTAAGCCATTTTTGTCAGACCTTAAACTGGCATCGGTTGCTTCAGGTTTTAAGTATATCAAACTCCGTAACATTTTTTCGAGTGCCGTAAATTTTTTATCAGCCAAAAGCGTTTTTAGTCTACTTTCGGTAGCTCCGTCATTTTGTGATTCTTCACGGTCTGCTGCATCGGTTAACATGCCATTTATGCGGCTGTTTACGAGGTTTGTAATACCACTTATGACTTGTTGATCTGAATCGTCTAACTTATCAATTGTACGCGGTTTTCCAGAAGATTTTGATGCCATCACAAAGGCAACGCAGGCCCGTAAAAAACCAGGGGTCAATTCGTCGGGATTATCCTTTAGCAACCCCATAATTTTTGTATTGATCCTTTTAGGACCAATACCATCTTGATCTATAATAAAATCGTTGGTTTCAAAGAAATCTTTTAGGGCGTCAAGCTTGGGTTTTGTTAATATAAAATAATATTTTTCTCCCAGTTCATCTAAAATACCCAAAAGATTTTTAGAACTTCTAATAAAGTCTGGTAATAAGAGGGTTTGGGTGCTCTTTGAGGATATTAGCTTGTTCAGAACATTCCGAAGTCCCAGAAAGTTCTCACTCATTAAAACAGTTTGCAGGTTATCGGGGAGAGTCTGCTCAGGATTATTTATGGTCTCTGTTAATTCGTCAATTGGGACGAGGTCACTTAACCGTTCTGTAACGTGCTGTGCGATAATTCTAATTCTATTTTGGCGGGATTCTTCCGTAAGCTTTTTGTCTGTAAGGGTCGAAATAATAAGTCTGTCTAACTGTAAAGGTATAAGAGTCCCGTTTTCTAAGGTCCTCCTTAATACGACACTATAATCTTCAGTCATATTATCACCCGTTACCCATCACGGTGGAATATCCTTGTTACAGTATACCCCTTTTTCTTTAAAAATGTGATAGTTTTCACACGGGGGTAAAAAAATTAGGGTGTGGGTTATCGTCCTTCAGGTTCGTTTGAAAATGGTGTTGCAGTTGATTCTAATTCTGCATCATCTGGTAGATATAATAAATCTGATAAATTTAGTAAGCCACTGGAGTCTGTTCTAAGTCTTGAAATTATAGGTTGTAACTCAGGATGGTTTTTATTTACACCTTGTTGTAATAATTCTTTAATTCTCTGGAAGTTATTTGCATCAGGGGCCGAGGTCGTTATTGTCAAAAGTAGAGGATCGCCCCCCTTTTTTTGGTGTGACGCACGTTTCAGATGGGTTAGTATTTCTCTAAATATAATAAAGTCTTTATTTTCAAAAGCAGGACCTAGTTTTTGTGTGATCTCAGAATGAGCCTCATCATCGTCACAGTAGACAATCGACAATAATTTTATATCTAAGTTTTCATCAGGGGCAGTTTCTTCTAAAAGTTGCCAAGCGCGGGTTAGGACGTAGCTGGTAAGGGTTTCAATGTCATTGCTTTGGTAGTTTTGTATGTTATCAAGAATCAATATCGCCAAGGCCCCTAAACGATTAGCAGTAAGTGTTTCAAGATCACATTTATTTTTTAGAAGAGTTTTAATTGATTCAGGATTTTCAAAATTAATTTCTGAAAAAAGCGATCTTAATTCTTTTAGACCATCATCGAAAGATGTTGTTTCTACTTCTATATTAATTAAAGAACTCATATTTTCCCGCCTCCCATCATCCATTATGGCCCCCACACTATACCCCTTTTCCCCTTAAAAATGTGATAGTTTTCACACGCCATTAAAAAAAGTATTCTGGGTCCAGCGGGGGCGGGGCAGGGGGGATAGGGCGGTGTGGGTGGTCATCCACAGGGCATCGTTTGTCAGATAGGCCAAGGTGGTGTCGGCAAAGGCCTGCGGTGTGGTCACGGCGGTGACGCCCGCATGCTCGGGGATGGCCCCCACGGCATAGCTGATGACGGGGGTGCCGGTGGTCAGGGCTTCGCCGGCGGCCAGACAAAAGGTTTCCGGTTTATCCCACGGAAACACCACACAGCGCAGGCGGCCCAAAATATCGGGCAGTTGATCCCACCCCACCGCATCATGATGCACCACGCTGGGGTGATTCAGAGTTTTAGGGCCGTACAGGTGCAGCTGCGCCGCTGGACAGTGGGGCAAAATCCGCTGGGTCCACAGGGCAAAAAAAGGATCCAACCCGCGGTACGGATGGGTGATATACCCCACGTGCGGGGCGGGGGCTGCGGTGCGGGGATGGTGCGTAAAGGCATCGGCAATCCCCAGCGGCATCACATGCACGCCGTGCCACCGCAGCAGCGGGGACAGGGTTCGGGCGTGCCAGTGGCTGCTGACAATCACGGGCATCTGCATGCGGATCAGGGGCCACAGGCGGCCTTTGCGCAGGGCCTTTTCCAGCGGCAACACATTGTGCAGCCACAAAAATTTGCGCTTTGCGGGGACGCGCCATAGCAAATCGGGTTCATTCAGGGCCACGGCCACATCGGCGGGGGTGGTGTCGGTTAACGGATACAGCGTCACATCAGGATAGGGCAGGGGGGCGGCACTCTGGGGCAGGTGCAGGCGCACGGTATGGCCGGCCTTTCTCAGGGCCGCCGCCCATTGCAGGACCGAGGATTCCATGCCCTTGATGGTCGGGCGCCCCAAATCATCGGGGGTATAGGGGATGCGGGCGTTATGGTAAAAGGCGATGGTGGTCATCTGGGTTTCAGGGTGGGATGGGGACCAGCCAGCCTTTAGCGGCGGGGGGCAACCCTGCCGCCCCCCTGCAGGTTGCAGACAATGCGGGAATTCAGGTTAATAAATTGAACATTGCCGTCAAATTCATTGGTCAAACGCCCCCGCACCACGCATTCATTCAGGGCGCGGCGGATGTTGTTGATAAAGGGGGTGTTGGAGGCGGCCTTTTGCACCTGCCCCACGTGCCAAAAAAAGGATCCCCACAGCAAACCCACAAACAAAATCAAGGTGATGCGTTTCAGCAGCGTCATGATTATTCTTCCCCCGATTCAATCCAGGTGGGGCCACAGTCGATTTTGGCCTCCAGCCGGTGGGCGCCGTAAAAATCCTCAATCACCCGCCCAAAGACGGAACAGTTGTTGATGGCCTCTTTAACTTCGTAATAAAAATCCTGCGATTCCGCCCGCTGGGAATAGGAAAAATAATTGATGGCCCAAGCCCACAGGCCCGACACCAGCAAAAACAACAAAATGGTATCAAAGCGTTTCATAATGGCTTAGGGTTTTTTTTGTGGCAGAGATTGACAGTAATGCACAGCGTCCAAAGCCGCCATACATCCCATGCCGGCAGCGGTGATGGCTTGGCGATACACGGGATCACACACATCACCCGCGACAAAAACGCCCATAACGTCGGTTTTGCTGCTGTTGGGGTGGTGCAATAAATAGCCGTAATCATCCTTAGGCAGCTGCCCCTGAAACATATCGGTGGCGGGTTTGTGCCCGATGGCGACAAAAACCCCCTCAACCTCTAGGATTTTTTCTTTGTTTGTTTTCAGATCGCGCAGTTTTAATCCCGTGACGCCCACTTGGCTGCCCAAGATTTCTTCGGTGCCGTGGTTCCACAGGACTGAGATTTTTGGGTGAGCAAGCAAGCGATCCTGAAGAATTTTCTCAGCCCGCAGCTGGTCGCGGCGGTGAATCAGGGTGATATGGCTGGCGTGGTTGGTTAGGTACAGGGCTTCCTCAACGGCGGTGTTGCCCCCCCCGATGACGGCCACGGGGACATCTTTGAAAAACGATCCATCACAGGTGGCGCAGGCGGATACGCCTTGGCCCATAAAGGCCTCTTCCCCCGGGATCCCCAGCCATTTGGCCTGGGCCCCCGTGGCAATGATGACGGCATCGGCGGTATAGGTTTCGCCGGAATCCCCCACCAAGGTTTTGGGACTCGCCCGTAAATCCACCTGCACGATGGTTTCCGCCACAATGGTGGTGCCCACGTGCCTTGCCTGTTTTTGCATTTGCTCCATCAGCCAAGGGCCCTGAATCACATCCGCAAAGCCAGGATAATTTTCCACATCGGTGGTGATGGTCAGCTGCCCCCCAGGCAGAGATCCCGAAAACAGCAAAGGCGGCAAATTGGCCCGCGCGGCATAAATCGCCGCCGTATAGCCCGCTGCCCCTGAACCCAAAATACAAAGTGGACGATGGTGTCCCATGATTGAATGCGCCCCTGATGGACAGTCAATATAAAGACGATTGTGATAAAAAACAAGGGGGCGGTGGGGGGAGGGGATAAAAAAGTTGGGGGTTGGGTCTTTGCGGTTCAGGCCATGGTTTTTTTAGGGGTGTATGTCGCAAACCTTTTGGTACCCCTGCGTTTTCAGGGTGTTCATCAAGGCGGGGGTCAGGGGTTGTGTGTTTCCGTTTTCGATATCCTGAAGTCCGTCCATAATGGCCTGATAAAAGGGATGATGCAGGGCATTGTTTTCCCGAAGACGCCTGACAGCATCACGCACAAGCTCCGTGGCGTTGGCATAAAATCCCGAACGCACAGCCTCTGCAATAAAGTTTTCATCAACCTCGGCAAAACGAACGTGCATACAATCACCCTGATATGTTTATAATTTATACCATAAACCCTGATAACCCGTAAAGATGTTCCCACCCCCCTTTATTTCCCCCCCCAGACCTGTTACCAGTGATGACTCACCACGCACCACGCACCACCATGTCCTGCGCCATAATTGATTACGAATCCGGCAACCTGCACTCTGTGCACAAGGCTGTGTTGGCCGTGTCCCATCCACAGGATCGGGTGGTGGTGACCTCGGACCCAGAGGAAATTCTGGCGGCCCGCCGTATTGTTTTGCCAGGGGTGGGGGCTTTTGGGGCGTGTATGCAGGGATTGTTGGACAGGCCTGGGGTGTTGGGGGCGCTGTCAGAGGCCGTGAGAGAGAAAAAAGTTCCCTTTCTGGGCATTTGTGTGGGGATGCAGTTGCTGGCCAGTGTGGGGTATGAACATGGCCTGCACCACGGTTTGGGATGGATTGCGGGCGAGGTCGCGGCGATCCCCAAAGCCGAAGGTTTAAAAATCCCCCACATGGGATGGAACACCCTGACGGTGGCGCGGGATCATCCTGTGTTGGATGCGTCCTTTGCGGGGGCCTTTGTGTATTTTGTCCACAGTTATCATGTCATGCCCAAAGATCCCCAAACGGTCTTGGCCACGGTGGAGTATGGCGGCCCCTTGGCGGCGGCGGTGGGGCAGGGGAACATTTTGGGTGTTCAGTTCCACCCCGAAAAAAGTGGGCCGGTGGGATTGCGTTTTTTGCAAAACTTCATACAATGGGAACCATGATTTTTTACCCCGCCATTGATATCAAAGACGGTCACTGCGTCCGTGTGCGCCAAGGCGATTTGGAGCAGGCCGACGTGTATCACCGCTATCCCCCCGATCAAGCCGCGTTTTTTGAGGAGCAAGGGGCCACGTGGCTGCACGTGGTGGATTTGGAGGGCGCGGTGGAGGGCATTCCCCATCAAGCCCGCCTGATGCGGGAAATTGTGCGCCGCACAAAATTGTCGGTGCAGGTGGGGGGCGGCATTCGCACCCTGCGCGATGTTCAGGAATGGTTTGATGCCGGCGCCGCCCGCGTGGTGGTGGGCACCATGGCCCTGACGAATCCTGATGTTTTGGATAGTGTGGTGCGGCGATGGCCCGGGAAAATTGTGGTGGCGCTGGACAGCCGCGATGGCCGCGTGGCCACGCACGGGTGGAAAAAGCAATCCACGGTCTTGACGGTGGATGTGGCCCAAAGTTTTGCCATGATGCCGCTGGCCGGCATTATTTTCACGGACATTCGCCGCGATGGCATGGGCATGGGGGTGAACCGTCAGGCCACGGCAGAGTTGGCGGATGCGGTGAAGATTCCCATCATTGCCTCTGGCGGTTTGTCCAGCGAGGCCGACCTGCAGGCCCTGGTGGATTTGAACCATCCCAACATCGACGGCGTGATTTGTGGACGGGCAATTTACGAGGGGCACGTGGACGTGGCCCGCTGTCTGACAATCACGGGCCAGATTTGATGCTGGCCAGCCGGATCATTCCCTGTTTGGATGTCAAAGACGGCCGTGTGGTGAAGGGCGTGAACTTTGTGGGCCTGCGCGATGCGGGCGATCCCGTGGAATTGGCGCGGTATTACAACGATCAGGGCGCGGACGAGCTGTGTTTTTTGGACATCACGGCCTCGGTGGAAAATCGGGGGACGCTGCTGGACATTGTGGCCCGCACGGCGGAAACGTGCTTTATCCCCCTGACCGTGGGGGGCGGCGTGCGCACGGCGGCGGATGTTCGGGCCCTGCTGAACGCCGGCGCGGACAAGGTGTCCATCAACACATCGGCGGTGCAGAATCCTGAGCTTATTTCAGAGGCCGCCCGCCGTTTCGGCAATCAGTGCATCGTGGTGGCCATTGACGCCCGAAAACGGGCAGGGCAGGGGGGGCACGAGGTTTACACCCACGGCGGCCGCACCCCCACGGGGCTGGACGTTGTGGCGTGGGCGCAGCAGGTGGAGCGTCTGGGGGCCGGAGAAATCCTCCTCACCAGTATGGACCGCGATGGGACATTGTCGGGGTATGATTTGGCCCTGACCCGCGCCGTGGCCGATAGCGTCGGGATTCCCGTCATTGCCTCTGGCGGGGTGGGCACATTGCAGCATCTGGCGGATGGTATCCTAAACGGCCACGCCGCCGCCGTTCTGGCCGCCTCAATCTTTCACGACCGCACCACAGGTCTGGCGGAGGCCAAACGGTTTTTAAGGGATGCAGGGGTGGGGGTGCGGGGGTGAGGGGGGGGATTTTTGTGAATTTTTCAACCCATAGAGAGACTCTTGTTATTAAATATTCCGAGGTTGTACACGAAAGTCGAGTAATAACAATCAATATCAGTTTCCCTCTCTGCGAGTGTATTTTGGGTTTGTTGGATAAGCGTTTGTGTTGCATCGTTGGTCGCACATTTTTTTAGGGTCCAGATGATATCCTTACGGAGGGATCTCATGGTCTCTGGAATTGCATTAGAATCAGGATTGAGGGGGTTGAAGTTTTGAAGAATTTCAAGCTCTATGAGCAATCTTCCGATCCCCATGGGATCAAGGGGGGCTATGCATTGTTTAAATGATGGGATTGTTTTTAATTGTGAAACAGCAGAAAGGCCCTCACTACTCTTAAGAAGAAACTCAGTGATAATTTCGGGTAATGCGGTGACGACGGTTTGGGGATCCTGTTCTGCTGTTTTGGCCAGCGCCCTGATTATTTCTTTTAAAACAATGAACTCATCGAAGTTGTCCATGAAAAAGTTATAAAAATTCAGATATAAAACAAAAAACAACAAATAATACAATTTTTACACATAGTCAAGGGATTTGTCCCCACCCCAGGGTCATTCAATAAACCCTCTTTACACATAGGTAGGAAGGGTGTTGAGATGCTCTAAAAATAAGGAGCATCTATGAAAATAATTGAGGGTTTGAAGAAGCTGAAGGATCACCGCGGGTATC
>JBIIHL010000039.1:0-11754 GCA_044235825.1 Alphaproteobacteria bacterium
CACAAACGGGCCCAAAAAGCCCAAAATCCACAGCCCAACCCCCCAAAATATGCCCCCAGAGGGCTATAGCCCTCCTCTTAACACCCTCTTTTTTGAAAAGAAACCCAAATCACAACCCAAATCACAGGCCTTATGCGGATAACACCTCTTAAAAGAGGGTTGTTAGAGGTGCCTAAGAGACTTGATTGGCACGATGACCCCGAAAGGGCAGAGGCCATCGCATGGAGGTTCATTAACGGAAACAAGGTTATCCAACCATGCGTTGGCGACAGCCTTGGCGACCTAGACGGTTACGTTCCCCTTACCCCAATGAGGCACGTGGACCTAATCAAGTTCGGTCAGAAGTGGTGGATTGACCCTGAGACAAAACAACCCCGTCATCTCTGACGTGGTTTCCAGCACCGCCTCCTCCTCCCAAGGGGGAGGGCCGGTGCCCCCACCCCTATTGCCCCTTGCCCCTAAAAAGGCAGGGGGCGATTTCTTTATAGGGCATTTCTAATAATCGGGTCATCCCCCCCGCAAGCGGGAGAGCAACACAAATCCCTCCTACGGCTGAGCCCTATAAATGCTGGGAAATCCCAAAATAATGACGGTTTTGTCTTTTTTGTTCAGGGTATAGACAATACGATTGCCCTTAAAACGAACGGTGCGCAAACTGGGACCATACAGGGGATTTTCTGCATAGCCTTCTGGATTTTTGGCGATTTTTTTAACCAGCGCCAACAGCTCTCGGCGATAAAGGCTGGCTTTTTGGATACCCCAACGCTGTTTTGAATACGCAATCTCTCGGTCCAGCTCTTGCAGGGCTTCTTGGGTGAAAACAAACCGAAACATCAGGCATCCAAGCCATATTTGGTCCTGAGTCTTTCAAACACCTCTTCCCCATCCAACAGGCTTTCTGGGTTTTCCTCGGCCCTTTTGGCCCGCGCCTGCATTTCCAAAAGGGTTTCAGAATCCATCAACAATGTCCGCAGGGCCTGTTCAATCAGATCATCGGTATCCCGAAAGGCCCCTGTGGCCAAAACCACCTGAACATCACGCTGCAAATCGGGGGGAAGGTGAACACGCATCATCTTAGGATACTCTCTGAAACACCCCCTATCCTACCACAACCCCATAAAAAAATCATGAGGAAATGTGAAATCACCCCCCCCAAAAAAAATATCCCCTCTGTGACATTTATCACTTTCACCCCACGCCAATATCCTTTATAACGCATACATTCGTACTCTCCTTAATAACCAACTCGGGCTGGACTTGTTCCAGCCCTTTTTTTTATTTATAATGGGGCTATGTCTTTGCTGATTGCCTCTTGGAACGTCAATTCAATCAAGGCCCGCATGGGGCACCTGTTGACATGGCTTGATGCCTTTCGCCCCGATATCGTTTTGCTGCAGGAAACCAAATGCACGGAGGAGACCTTTCCCCATCTGGATTTGGAAACAACCCCCTATAACGTGTCCGTGGTGGGGGAAAAAAGTTATAACGGCGTGGCGGTGCTTTCCAAAGCGCCCATCGAGGTTCTGTGCCGCAGTCTGACGGGCCAAACGCAGGCCCGTTATCTTGAGGTTTTAACGGCGGGCGTGAAGGTCGCCTCGGTCTATGTTCCCAATGGAGAGGATTTAACATCCCCAAAATTTGTGAACAAAATGGCCTTTTTCGATGCCCTGCAAACGCGGATGCAATCCATGCTGGATGACGGATTGCCGGTGATTGTCGGGGGGGATTTTAATGTGGCCCATCAGGCCATGGATGTTTATGATCCCAAACATTTTAAAAATCGTCTGTTGTTTTCCGATGAAGAACGCAGAAAATTCCGCACCCTGATTCATCATGGATACCAAGATGCTTTGCGGTTAAAACACCCTGATGCGGTCCTGTATAGCTGGTGGGATTATCGGGCGGGGCGTTATGATCGCAACGAAGGCCTGCGCATTGATTACCTGCTCACCAGCAGTCAGGCCACCGATCGCCTGATGGATGCGGGCATTGACCGGACACCTCGGGGGTGGGAAAAACCGTCGGATCACACACCGGTTTGGATTCGGTTGGGTGGGGCATGATGGGCCGTATGTCTTATGATCCATGTGTTGTTTCTCTCAGCCCGCAAAGCCAATAGCAAGGAGGCGCGTTATTATGAAAACAATCGTTTACACCCCTGATCCCAAAACCCCCGTCACCCTGACCCCATCCGAGGAGGCCCACCTAGTCCATTTGCGGGATGATGACATTGATTATTCCGACATCCCCGAAACCGATGCAGCGTTTTGGGCCAAGGCTGTGTCTGTGGCCCCTGATACCACGTTACCCGTGACCTTGCGTGTGAAACAATCGGTATTGACCCATTTTAAACGCCAAGGCAAAAAGGGATACCAATCCCGCATGAACGCCGTTCTGGAAAGTTACGTCCGCGCCCAACAGGGGGTGGAAAGTTAAGGATTTTTGGCCCAAAAACAGAGAGGCGATGTTCTGTTCCCTGCGCGAATTTGTGCTTGACAACAGAGACAAACGGCCCTAACAAAGAGGGCTCTTTGTTGACTTAAAAATGAATTTTCGGTTTTTCATGCCCACAATTAATCAGCTTATCCGCAATCCTCGTCGTAAAATCGTCAAGCGTGACAAGGTTCCCGCTTTGAAGGAATGTCCTCAGCGTCGGGGGGTTTGCACCCGTGTTTACACCACAACCCCTAAAAAACCAAACTCTGCTTTGCGGAAGGTCGCCCGTGTGCGCCTAACCAGCGGGTACGAGGTTATCAGCTATATCCCAGGGGAAGGCCACAACCTGCAGGAACACTCCGTGGTGTTGATCCGTGGTGGTCGTGTGAAAGATTTGCCTGGTGTGCGTTACCATATGATCCGTGGAACCTTGGATACCCAAGGTGTGAAAAATAGAAAGCAACGCCGCTCCTTGTACGGTGCCAAGCGTCCCAAATAGTCTCCCTTATCTTCATCACGAAAACAGGTTTTTTTCTTTATGTCTCGTCGTCGCGCTGCCGTTAAACGTGAAGTTCACCCCGATCCCCGCTATCATAATCTGATTGTTACAAAATTTATCAACAGCATGACGCTGGACGGCAAAAAATCAAAGGCCGAAAGCGCCTTTTATGGGGCTTTAGAGGTTGTTGAGCGCAAAGTGAAACGCCCTGGGATTGATGTGTTTTTGGATGCCATTCAGAACATTCGCCCCAATGTTGAGGTCCGGTCCCGCCGTGTTGGGGGATCCACCTATCAGGTGCCTATGCAGGTTCCCGATCGCCGCAGTCAGGCGCTGTCCATCCGCTGGATCATCACCGCCGCCCGTTCCCGTAACGAGCGCACCATGCGCGACCGCCTAGCCTCTGAAATGATCGACGCCGCCAACGACACCGGCGCCGCCCGTAAAAAACGCGAAGACACACACCGCATGGCCGAAGCCAACAAATCCTTCGCCCACTTCCGCTGGTAGACCCAGTTTCTTGTTTTGGTTAGACGTTTGAGGGCCTTCTCTTCCAGAGGGGGCCTTTTTTTATTGTTGTTGTCGTCCCCACAATGTCATCAGGGCTGTTCATTTTTATGCATCGTCATACCGGACAAGGGAGCGCAGCGACCGCTGATCCGGTATCCAGCGCCACTGTCAAAAGGCGCAGCCTTTTGCCGATATATTTTTTTAAAACAAGGAACAAAACGCTTCGCGTTTTGGCATTTGCGCTGGGTTCCGGCTCGGCGCTCGCGATCGCTCGCTGGGCCGGAATGACGCAGAATCGTTAGGTTCTGGCAGAAATGAACAGCCCTGTTGTTGTCGTCCCCACAATTGACAAAAAAATCATTTTGTGTCATTGTTTCATCATGACAACCGTTCAAAATTCTGTAACAACGCTTACTCCTTTGCAGGACGCCCTGCGTGTGTCGGATCAGCAGTTTGCGGATGGTTTGGGCATTCCCTTTACGGCCCAATGGATGCAGGATGTTCTGGACCGCGCCAAACGGAATGTTGAACACGGCACATTGACAGGCAGTGTCTTGGCCCTTCCCCCCTCATGCATCACCTGATGATGTCTCCGGCGGCGGAGCAGGATATTCTTTCTGGGCACCCAAAACCCTCAATGTGTCATCCCCGCGAAAGTGGGGATCTAGGACTTTGATTTTTATGGATTGGCTCCGGCCCCTCTCCCCATCCCTTGTCCCCCATGGGCAGAGGGGGTTTTTTGCATCCCCTCTCCCGCGTGCAAGGGTTAGGGAGGGGATCCCGCCGCAAGGCAATCGGTTCCCGTTTGGCGGTTTGGCGGATAGATAAAATTCTTGACAGATATATATATATATTAGGGTAAATGTGTTGTTTAGTTTGAGGCATTTTACCAATTTATGCCGGCCACCAACAGGGCCCTTCTGTTGGAATTCCAAACCCTTTGTTTCGAGGTTTTTCATGGCTGCTAATCTGACACCAGAAATGGTGTCTTTTCTGCAAACCCTCTCTGCGGGGGTATTGTTCCAGAAAAGCGCGGGCAACAAGATCCGCATAGCCTCAGGTCAATCAGGTCAAGAAGTTTTCTTGACCCCATACCCCTTCACCGAGGGGTTGCTCATTAAGGCCGTTCTGGCCTTAGGTGAAGAGATAGTTAGTGAGAAGTTACTTTCCAAGGCGGCAATTGTCGCCTACTTCCTAAACAGTACGCTTACGTGCAATAAGGGAAAACAAAACGAGAACTGGTACTTAGAGTTCATTGCGGGCTACAGCTGATGAAGTGATGAACTACGCGGCACCCCCTCTCCCCCAAAGGGGGAGGACCGGTGCCTGCCCACCGCCCCCCATCCCCATCCCCAAAAAATCTTTGACGACGCGGGCAAATTCTATCAAAGTAGCCCCGACCTCAGCGATGATGCCTTCATGAAGCCTTTTGTTAAACCCTCTGTCATTCCTGGATTCGGCTTGGCGCTGGGCTTTACGGTGCTGGCGTTGATGGTGGTGGTGCTGCTGCCCCTTTCGGGATTGTTTGTGAAAACCGCAACGATGAGTTTTTCAGAATTCTGGTCCACCGTCACGGACCCGCGGGCCGTGCATGCCTATTACATCACCGTTACCACGGCGTTGGTGGCGGCGCTGGTGAATGTGGTGTTTGGGCTCATCATTGCATGGGTATTGGTGCGGTATGACTTTCCGCTGAAATCGTTGTTTGATGCCATGGTGGATTTGCCCTTTGCCTTGCCCACGGCGGTGGCGGGAATTGCCCTAACCGCGCTGTATGCCCCCGGGGGATGGATTGGGCAGATGCTGCCGTTTAAGGTTGCCTTTACCCCGCTGGGCATCACCATCGCCCTGATTTTTATCGGCCTGCCCTTTGTGGTACGCACCGTGCAACCGGTGTTAGAGGACATGGAACGCGATTGGGAAGAGGCCGCCACCAGTCTGGGCGCCAACCGTTTGCAAGTGTTTCGTTACGTTATTTTTCCCCACATCACCCCCGCCCTGATGACGGGCTTTGCCATGGCCTTTGCGCGGGCGCTGGGGGAATATGGGTCCGTGATTTTTATTGCCGGCAACATGCCCATGGTGTCAGAGATCGTCCCCCTGCTGATTGTCATGAAATTAGAGCAATATGATTATGCCGGCGCCACCGCGCTGGCGTTGGTGATGTTGGTGTTTTCCTTTTTTATGCTGCTGACCATCAACTGGCTTCAAAAATGGGGCCAAAACCACGCCTTTCCACGGTAAGTTATGCCGCAGCCTCTTCGCCCCATGGATGAATCCCCCGCACTGCGCTTTCTTTTGGTGGGGATTGCGCTGACCTTTTTGGGGGTTGTGGTGGGATTGCCCGTTGTTGCGGTGTTTGTTGAGGCCCTGCGCAAGGGCTTTTCGGCCTATGCTGAGGGCATCATGGACCCCTACGCCCTGTCCGCCATTCGCCTGACCCTGTTGGTTGCGGCCATTGCCGTGCCGTTTAATCTGGTGTTTGGGGTGGCCGCCAGCTGGGCGATTACAAAATTTGACTTTTGGGGAAAGCGCTTCCTCACAACCCTGATTGATCTTCCGTTTTCTGTGTCCCCTGTGATTTCGGGGATGATTTATGTGCTGTTGTTTGGGGTGCATTCGGCGTTGGGATCGTGGTTGATTGACAATAATATTGAAATTTTGTTTGCCGTGCCGGGTTTGGTCATTGCCACCATTTTTGTCACCTTTCCCTTTGTGGCCCGTGAATTGATCCCCCTGATGGAGGAGCAAGGCACCGAAGAGGAAGAGGCCGCCCTGCTGCTGGGGGCCAGTGGCTGGCAAACCTTTTTCAGTGTGACCTTACCCAACATCAAATGGGGGTTGCTGTATGGCGTTTTGCTGTGCAACGCCCGCGCCATGGGGGAATTTGGCGCGGTGTCTGTGGTGTCGGGGCATATCAAGGGGGAAACCAACACCATTCCCCTGCACGTTGAAATTTTGTATAACGAATACAATTTTGTGTCGGCTTTTGCCGTGGCATCGTTGTTAACCCTGTTGGCCTTGGTCACGCTGATTCTCAAGCGGATCATCGAGGCCCGAACAGCCCATCATTAAGGATTTTTTCATGGCCATCCATGCGCGGAACATCAACAAGCGTTTTGGGCCCTTTGTTGCCCTAAAAGACGTGAATTTAGAGGTCCAAAGCGGCGAGCTCGTGGCCCTGCTGGGGCCGTCGGGTTCAGGCAAAACCACGTTGCTGCGGATCATTGCGGGTCTGGAATTTGCCGATTCCGGCACGGTGTATCTGGACGGCGACCCCATGCACGACAAAGACGTGCGGGATCGCGGCGTGGGCTTTGTGTTTCAGCATTACGCCCTGTTTAAACATATGACGGTTTTTCAGAATGTGGCCTTTGGACTGCGCGTGCGGCCCAAAGATACACGCCCCAGCGATGAAGACATCCGCGATAGGGTCATGAAACTGCTGCATCTGGTGCATCTGGATGCCTTTCACAACCGTTACCCGCAGCAGCTGTCGGGGGGCCAGCGGCAACGGGTGGCTTTGGCGCGGGCCTTAGCAGTTGAGCCCAAAGTGCTGCTGCTGGATGAGCCCTTTGGGGCCTTGGATGCGAAAATCCGCAAAGAACTGCGCCGCTGGATGCGCCGTTTGCATGATGAAATGCACATCACCAGCCTGTTTGTCACCCACGACCAAGAAGAGGCCATGGAGGTTTCCGACCGCGTGGTGGTCATGAGCCACGGCCGCATCGAGCAAACCGGCACCCCCACCGAGGTTTGGAAACAGCCCAAAAATGCCTTTGTGTATGACTTTTTGGGGAATTACAACGAATTCGACGGATGGAAAGATGATCAAGGCGTCGTGCATTTGGCCGAAACCGATATGATCGAGGTGCATTTGCCCGCAGACGCCAAAAAAAACGCAGGGTGGCTGGGCCGTTATCCCGAATTTTCCAGTCTGGTGGGCCGCGTTCTGCCCGGGTTGGTGGAATCCACCCCCCCCGTTTTCCCGATCAAAACAAAAACAGTGCGCAAGCCCAGCGGGGGAACGCCCGTTAAAATCTATGCCCGCCCCCACGAAATGTGGATCACCAAAACCCCCGACAAAGACCACGAATACATCGCGGCCAAGGTCGTGCACATCAACCCCGCCGGCCCCCTGATTAAATTGGAGTTAGAGCGCTCCGGTGGCCAGTTCCTGCAGGTTGAAGTGTCCCAAAGCGTCATGGACACCTATGCCGTTGTCAAAGGCGATACCCTGTATGTTCGACCGACGGAAACACGGGTGTTTTGATGGGGGATGGGGCAGGCCCACGTTCCGTGCTCAGTAGAGGGCATGGTTGAGGAACCTTTGTTTTGTTGCCCTTAATGGTATCGTTTAGGCGGCGTGCCCACCTCTGGCGCCCAAGGTGCATTTTTTTCAATAAACAACCAAGGGATTTTTATTCCCCCCCCTCACAAAACAGTTGGCAATCACACCAGATGTAGTATGATGAGATGCAAGAACATACTATATATGGTATTTCTTGCTGTTTTCTCAGGGAAAAGATCCAGATCAAAATCAAACAGGGATAAACGCGGTATGGGCACCATGGTGGCAATGAAAGAAAAGGTTCACGTTCGCATTGATCCGGCGCGGGATGCGCTGTTGACGGACTTTGGAAAGGCCGTTTTGCAGGATCGATACCTGCTGCCTGGGGAGAGTTATCAGGATTTGTTTGCCCGTGTGGCGTGTTATTATGCGGATGATGGGGATCATGCCCAGCGTTTGTATGATTACATCAGCCGTTTGTGGTTTATGCCGGCAACGCCCGTCCTCAGCAACGGGGGAACGTCCCGCGGCCTGCCCATTTCCTGTTTTTTAAACGAGGCCAACGACAGTCTGGAGGGCATCGTTGATCTGTGGAATGAAAATGTCTGGCTGGCGGCCCGCGGTGGTGGGATCGGCAGTTATTGGGGCAATTTGCGATCCATTGGCGAAAGCGTCCATGGCAACGGCAAAACATCCGGCGTGGTGCCGTTTATTCGGGTTCAGGATTCCTTGACCTTGGCCATTTCGCAGGGCAGTTTGCGTCGGGGCAGCGCCGCGGTGTATCTGCCCGTGAATCATCCGGAAATTGAGGAGTTTATTGAACTTCGTCGCCCCACCGGCGGCGACCCCAACCGCAAGGCCCTAAACCTGCACCATGGGATTTTGATTCCCGATGCCTTTATGCGGGCGGTGGATCAGGATGATGAATGGGCCCTAACCAGCCCCAAGGATGGGGCCATTATCCGTACCGTTTCGGCCCGCGCCCTGTGGATTCGTATCCTCACCGCCCGTATTGAAACGGGGGAGCCCTATATTGTTTTCATCGATCACGTCAACCGCGCCCTGCCCGAACACCAGAAACTGGCGGGCCTGCGGGTGAAAACATCCAATTTGTGCAGTGAAATCACGCTGCCCACGGGGGAGGATTTGTACGGCAAACAGCGCACAGCGGTGTGTTGTTTATCATCCCTGAATCTGGAAACCTATAAAGAATGGGAAGACCATCCCATGATTTTAGAGGACGTCATGCGGTTTTTGGATAACGTTCTGCAGGATTTCATCAAAAAAGCCCCCGATTCCATGGCGCGGGCCAAGTATTCCGCCATGCGGGAACGCAGCGTGGGGCTGGGCGTGATGGGATTGCATTCGTTTTTTCAGGAAAACATGATCCCCTTTGAATCCGCGCTGGCCAAATCGTGGAATCTGCGCATGATGAAGCACATTCGCACTGGGGTGGATGCGGCGTCAGAAAAATTGGCTTACGAACGGGGATCCTGCCCCGATGCGGCGGATTTTGGGATCAAAGAACGCTTTTCCAACAAGCTGGCCATTGCCCCAACGGCGTCCATTTCCATCATTTGCGGGGGCAGTTCCCCTGGGATCGAGCCCTATGTGGCCAACAGTTATACCCACAAAACCCTGAGTGGGTCCTTTACGGTGCGTAACAAACACCTCGTTAAGTTGCTGGAGGACAAGGGCCACAACACCCCCGAGGTCTGGTCCAGCATCAGCACCACCGAGGGGTCTGTGCAGCATCTGGATTTTCTGGATGAACACGAAAAAGACGTGTTCAAAACGGCCTTTGAGCTGGATCAACGTTGGTTGATTGATTTTGCGGCGGACAGGACTCCCTTTGTGTGTCAGGCGCAGTCGCTGAACATTTTCCTGCCCGCCAACGTGCATAAGCGGGATTTGCACCGCCTGCACCACATGGCATGGGCGCGGGGGGTCAAAAGTCTGTATTACTGTCGGTCCAAATCCATGCAACGGGCCGATGTGGTCTCCACCAACGTGGCCACAGCGCCGGCATCCATGATCGCACAAGCCGAAAAAAACGCCGCCATGCCCCTGCTGTCCCCCGTCAACGATGAGGGGAACAAGTATGAGGAATGTTTGGCGTGTCAGTAGGGGGGGAGTGTTAGGAAAATGATAGTCTATGTGATATAAAGTATCTGTTTAGAAATCGTGATCCTTTATGCGCATTGAATCTATAAAACTGAAAAACTTCAAAGCCTTTCAAGATGTCCACATTAAAGACATCCCCCCTTTTTGTGTTGTTATTGGCGCAAATGGCACGGGAAAATCAACCCTGTTTGATGTATTTCGGTTTCTGAAGCATTGTCTGACCTCGAACGTGCGCAAAGCGTTGCAGGATCGGGGTGGCTTTCATGAGGTGGTCAGTCGTGGCCATGATGATGAAAGCATTCTGATTGAGATTCAATTCAGAATGGAGATTGCGGGAATCAGCAGACGGGTCACTTACTCTTTAGAAATCGCACAAAGCCATAAACAACCTTTTATCAAAAGAGAAATTTTGAGATACAAAAGGGGAGAATATGGATCGCCTTTTCATTTTTTAGACTTTGAAAACGGCTCAGGGCACGCCATAAACAACGAAGAGGACTTTAGGATCAGCGATAAAGATCTTAAAAAAGAACAGCAAAAACTGGACGCAAACTATATTCTGGCCATTAAGGGCCTAGGGCAATTTGATCGTTTTAAAGCCGCCAGTGGTTTCCGTAAATTGATCGAAAACTGGCATATTTCTGATTTCCACATTGAAACGGCCCGTGGAAGTAACGGAATCATCGGCGAAGATCAACATGTTTCCGAATCCGGTGATAACATCGCCCGCGTGGCCAGAAATTACGCTGAAAACCATGACCCTATTTTCAATGCCATAAAGACAAAAATGAAACAAAGAGTGCCGGGGATTGCGTCGGTGGATTCCAAAGTCACCGAGGATGGAAGGCTTCTTTTAAAATTTGGGGATCAAGCGTTTAAGGAACCTTTTGTGGATCGTTATGTTTCCGATGGGACCATCAAAATGTTTGCCTATTTGTTGTTGCTCAATGATCCTGCCCCACACCCTGTTTTGTGTGTGGAAGAGCCTGAAAATCAACTCTATCCAGGTTTGCTGCCAGAATTGGCAGAAGAGTTTGAATCCTATACCCAGCGCGGTGGACAGGTCTTCGTTTCAACGCACTCCCCCGATTTTCTGAACGCTGTACCCCTGCAGTCCGTTTATTGGCTAAAAAAACAATCGGGATACACGATTATAGAACGCGCAGAAGACGACCCGCAAATCAAAAGCTTTGTTGATTCTGGCGATAAAATGGGCACGCTCTGGAAGCAAGGCTCGTTTCTGGGGGTTGATCCCCGATGAAGGAACTGGTGTTTTTTCTGGAGGAAGAATCAGCGAAAGAGTTTTTAAAAGGGATACTTCCCCGTTTTCTGCCGTCAGATGTAAGCCCTATCTATGTGACTTTTGAGGGGAAAAACGACCTTCAAAAAAACCTTGAGCGTAAGTTAAGGGCCTGGATAAAGCCAGCCTTAGGTTTTATTGTTTTACAAGATAAAGATCACAATGACTGCATTGATCTTAAGGCCAAATTACAGGAACTGTGCCAAAAATCAGGAAAGTCTAACACCCTAGTGCGGATCGCCTGTCATCATCTGGAAAGTTGGTACATCGGTAATCTAAGAACCGTCTTACCCCTATACAATATCAATCCTTTGAAATACGAAAACAAGTATAGAAACCCCGATAAACTCAGCAATGCCTGTGAAGAGCTGAAAAAACTTACACACAACCAGTATCAAAAAATCAATGGCTCCCGTCAAATAGGGGCCGCGTTTCCCATAGATCACAACACCAGCCGTTCCCACAGTTATAGTATTTTTAATTTTCAATCATACTTTTTTATATTAAGATGAGGGGGATTATCGCTGAAAAAGGGGATTTTTATGGGGTACAGTTTGGATTTTCGTTTGCGGGTGGTGATTTGCATTACCGAAA
>JBIIHL010000075.1:0-3490 GCA_044235825.1 Alphaproteobacteria bacterium
TCGTACTGAGCCGAGAACAAGCCTAGCGGAGCGATGCCTAGTGAATCTAGGTGAGCGACGCTAGGCGCCGTTCGCAGGCCAGTACGGGAATAAAGTGGAAACACTATATAATGCGAAAGCCTGTCTTCGCCTGCCCTAAGCATGCCCCGCTTCACCGGAAAGGGTGTCCAGAGAGATTCCGGCCGCGTTCAAGCAGTCCTGCCATTTCGTTTGCCAACGGGTTTGAAACAACAAATCAGGATCATTAAGATTGGCATGGATCCATTGGTTATTCAGGATTTCTTTTTCCAGCTGAAGAGGATCCCATCCTGCATAGCCCAAAGCCAGAAGAAAGCGATGGGGGCCCCGTCCTTCCGCTCGTTCTTTTAAAATGTCTAAAGTTGTGGTGAGGCCCAAGGATGTGCCTGGGATGATGAGGGTTTCTTCGGTCCGATAATCCAGACTGTGCAAAACAAAACCACGATGGGTCTCCACAGGTCCCCCGTAAACAACCGGCGTTGGGGGGAGGGGGCTTCGAGAGGGAATGTCGGTTTGTTTGAGAAGTTCCTCAAATGTCACGTTCGTCACAGGTTTATTCAAAATCAAACCCATAGCCCCCGTATCAGCGTCGTGGATACAAATATAAATGACGGATCTTTCGAATCGGGGATCATCCAACCCAGGCATGGCCATCAGACATTGTCCCAAAAGGCTGGAGGAAGCAGGAATCATCGGAAAAATAAAAAGAAGGGTTGTGAGGGAGACGTTTTGTGTTTTATCATAATCACAGTGTTTTACCCTAGAGGTCTTTTCTTTATGACACAATCTTCCTTTGATGCGCAGTTTGCGAAGATTCAGGGCTTGCTTGAGCAGATGCGCCAAAACAGCGCAGAAGAGGCCGATTCTGCTTTGCTTCATACATGGGTTGCCGATTTGTGCGATATGGCCAAAAGTTTGCCGTCGTCCGATAAACCTTATGCGGCGTCCCAAATGGAGGCTTTGCTGGGGGAAATGGATGCTCTGATCGCCAGCACGCGGGATATTCAGGCCAATCTTGCCAAAAAATTGGATCACGTACGGCCCCACAGACAAGCGGTGGCTGCGTTTTTAAAAGCCAGCAAGACGGATTAACAGTATGCAGGGGGCGTCGTCTTATCTTCAGGTTATCGTGTCTCTGCTCAGCGTTTTGGGCTTATTATGGCTGGTGTCGTGGGGTATGCGGCGTTATTTGGTGCCACAGGCACTGCGCACGCCCAGCCCCAACCTTCTCATCACCGGCCATTTGGCGCTGGATGTCAAACACCGCTTGATCGAGCTGTCTTTGAACGGAAAGCGTCATTATGTTGTTCTGGGCGGCGCCCAACCCGTTGTGATTTTGGGGGAACAAGGGGAAGAGATGCCAACTGTTTCGGTCACGGATAATGGGTAACAGGTAACAGGAGGCCTTGATCCCTCCCAATCAATCGGAGCTTTCTTTTTTCTTTTGAAGGGCCATGATGTAATTAACGCCCGTGTCTTTTCCCGTTGTCCATACAGAAAACAGGGGGTTATAGGACAAGCCTGTGACATCGCGCAGGGTCATGCCCTCTTGCATCAAAACGGCGGCAATTTCTGAGGGACGCATGAACAGCCGCCAGTCGTGGGTTCCCTTGGGGACCCAGCGCAGGATATATTCAGCCGCCACCTTTGCCAGCAAAAAGGCCTTCATCGTGCGATTCAGCGTGGAAAGAATCAGCACCCCCCCAGGTTTGACAAGGTTGACGCAGGTTCGTAAAAACAGCATATGATCATCGACATGTTCAACGACCTCCAGCGCCAGAACAACGTCAAAAGACGTTTCGGGGGGTAGGTCCTCAGGTCCGCCTAAGCGATAATCAATCACAAGTCCTTGAGACGCAGCATGATCCCGCGCCACCGTCAGGGTGTCTTCTGAGGCATCCAGAGCCGTGACGTTCGCGCCCAGACGGGCCATAGGTTCGGCCACCAACCCACCGCCGCAGCCAATATCCAATATCGAAAGACCGGAAAAAGGCTGTGCCATGTCCTCTTCTTTAGAAAGATTTAGACTTTTAAGGGTTGTAATTTGGCGGCGAATATACGACAGACGCACAGGATTCAAGCGATGCAGGGGCTTAAAGGGGCCTTGCGGGTCCCACCAGCTTTGCGCGATGGCCCCAAATTTTTCGGGCTCGTTGGCCAAAATGGTACTCATGCTTTCTCCTGTGTATAGCGATACCGTAGTAGGGTTTTTAGGAAACCATCCCAATTTTGCCTCTGCTCCTCAGAAAGAAGGTCATTCCACAGGGCCTGCTGTACATGGCGACGTTCCTGAGGGGGGGCATCCTCCAAATCCAAGGCCCATGCCAGAACCTCAGGATCATGGGTCACGGTGGGCACCGTTTGGCCCGTGGCCCGTTCATAAAGCGCCAAGGCGCGGGTATAGGGGGCAAGCAAATCGTGATACGCCTGATTCACATCTTCTGGACTGAGAGAGGGAGAAGGGTTTTTTGCTTTGAAAACATCCGGATGAACCTGCTGAATAAGGCGGTGAAAGGCCTCTTCCAAACCCTCCGCCCCTAAGGCAAGTGTGGGTTGAACGCCCAAAATCGCAAAAGGAGAAGCCACCTGCGCCGCACAGCAATGGGGATCAAGGCGGTGGCACGCATAGCAGGGAACGGTCATTGGGAAATCTCAGAAGGGGAGGGGGCCGGTTTTTTCGCAGGTGGGGTAATGATGCCACCTGAAACCACCATTTTAATCCCTTGCTCTACGGTCATATCCAGCGGCAGCAGATCCGATTGGGGAACGATCAATAAAAATCCAGAGGTTGGGTTGGGCGTTGTGGGCACAAAGACATTGACGGTGGGGTGTTTGAGTTTTTCTTCAGCCTCGCCCATGGTGGTGCCTGTGACAAAGCCTAGGGTCCATGCATCGCGCCGCGGAAATTCCACCAGAACCACTTTGCGAAAGGCCTCGGACGTGTTGGTGAGCATGGTGTGGAAAATTTGTTTAAACGCCCCGTAAAGGCCGCGCATAATCGGAATGCGGCTTAGCATCGATTCCCCCATTTGAACCAACATCTGGCCCAAAACGCTGCGGGCGATGGCCCCAATAAGCACCAGAAATATCAAAGCGATCACAAGGCCCATGCCTGGAATATGGTAAAAAAGATCGAATTGTTGTTGATACCGCTCGGGCAACACCGCCCCCACCAAGGCATCAATCCATCGCAACAACATAACAACGACATAAAGGGTTAGCGCCACAGGCGCCACCACCAAAATTCCTGCCAGTATGTTTTTGCGTAAAAATCCCATGGGCTTATTCTAAAGCCAAACAGAGAGGGTAACAAGACAAATCACACCACAAATCGAACCAAAGAGATCAGGGTTATTCAGTAAACCCAACCAAATGTTTGTGTTTTTGGTGAGATGTGGGTTATAGGTGGTGTAAAAAAAGGGGTGCACCATGGGCGCAAAAGTGAAAAGGAATTTAGAGCAATTATTAGCCC
>JBIIHL010000076.1:0-3471 GCA_044235825.1 Alphaproteobacteria bacterium
GGTAGTCTAAAGCCGAACCCTGTGGGGTATCCCGACCATCCAAAGCCAAATGGAGCTCCACAGGAATGCCTGCTTTGGCCAAGGCCTCTATCTGGGGATAAAGATTGTCCTGCAAACTGTGAATGCCACCATCCGATAAAATGGTTTGCAGATGGGCTTTTCCTTGTGTTTCCTTTAAACGCTTAACCAACTCGACCCATTGTTGGGATTCATAATACGCCGGATCTCTAATCGCATTGGAATACGCTGAAACAGAAGCATATTTTGGATTCGCAGACCCCGCCCCAATAACCGTATGACCAATTTCAGATCCCCCCACTTGGCCCTCTGGCAGCCCCACAGAAGCGCTCGAGGCCTCAAGCAACCATGTTTGAAATTGCCCAATAAACCGTTTTTGAAGGTTGAAAAGATCTGACTGACGAATCGCATTGCTCTGTGCCTCGGGGGCCCATCCCGCACCATCCAGAATGATCAAAAAAATAGGTGATCTCGTCATAAAAATCCTTGGCCAAAGACTTTTATACATTAAAATAAATTCTATACTTTGTTACCATGCATCCTGCCAAAAATCCACGTTTTTATTCAAGCCTTAGGGACCTCACAACCTCCCGTACTGGCGGGCACTGTCTCGTTTCTTTTATTCACAAGGGGCCGGACCTTCTGAACTGGCCCGCAAAAAAACCCTAGCCCCCAGACACACCGACACCCATACCCCCCCTTGGTTCATCGCGCCGTAGGCACGACGACCCCCCTGCTGAGATTTTTTCTTTTGTCATAATATACATTATAGGACTTTTAAGCAGGCTTGTTTTCGTGGGATTCCCAGTCCGTCACCAGCATATCCAAACCCACATAAAGGCGTATGTTTTCAGAGATCTGCATACCATTTCACTCCCCAGCCACCCCCACATAATCCCGCAAAACAGAACAAATCACATTCTGGGGAGAAGAATGACGCTCAGCGGCCTCTTTTTTCAGGCGATCCCAAAGGGGGGCCTCCAGCGTTAAGGTCAAACGCACCTTAGGGGGGTAGGCAAGCTGATCTGGCCTTGGAAAATCAGGAATAACTTCCCCAATCTGGATGGGTTCATCTGTGTATAGAATGGGTTTTTTCATAAAATTCCTTTCCCTTGCGCCAATAACCCGCACCAATGATCCGAATCACATCGCCACGCCACGTAAAACGCACTGTCATGATCCCATCTTTGACTCTGCCAAAACAAAAAAAACGCTCTTCTCCATGGCTATGCTGGTCATCAAAAGCAATAAGACGCTTTTGATCATAAAAAGCCAACAGAGCTTCGTCAAAAGCGACACCATGCTTTAGAATATTTGACTGATTTTTTCTATCATCCCACTCAAAGCTTAACATTTTTATGCCACCAAAGCCATGCCTTCTCACACATTAAACAAAAAATGCATCACATCCCCGTCTTGAACCCCGTATTCTTTGCCTTCGGTGCGGAGTTTTCCGGCGTCGCGGGCGGCGGCTTCTCCCTTACATAGTATATAGTCGTTATAGGCGATGGTTTCAGCGCGGATGAACCCTTTTTCAAAATCAGTGTGGATTTCACCGGCGGCCTGTGGGGCTTTGGCCCCGCGGCGCAGCGTCCATGCGCGGGCTTCCTTGGGCCCCACCGTAAAAAACGTCATTAACCCCAACAGGTCATAACTGGCCCGAATCAGACGGCTCAGGCCCGATTCTGACAGGCCCAACTCGGTTAGGAAAACGTCCTTTTCATCCTCGGGCAGCTGAGCGATTTCGGATTCAATGGCGGCGGCAATCATCACCACCCCACTGCCCTGCCCTGTTGCAAAGTGTTGTACTTTTGTCACATGGGAATTGCCGGTGGTGGCCTCGGCCTCCCCCACGTTGGCCACGTACAACACGGGTTTTCCTGTAATCATCTGTAAATCATGGAAAAAATGATGGGCTTTCAGGTCGTCTGGGATGGTGCGGGCGGGTTTGCCCTGCCCCAAAGCCACCAGCACGGCCGAGAGAACCGCCTCCGCCTCTTTGGCGTCCTTGTCCCCTGATTTGGCCAGTTTGGCGATTTTCACCTGATGTTTTTCGGCGCGTTCCAGATCGGACAGCATCAATTCCGTTTCGATGGTGTCGATATCCCGCAGGGGGTCCACCGATCCGTCAACGTGCGTCACATCGCCGTTTTCAAAACAGCGCACGACGTGGATGATGGCGTCAACCTCGCGGATGTGGCTCAGGAATTGGTTGCCCAGCCCCTCCCCTTTGCTGGCGCCCTTCACCAGACCGGCGATATCCACAAAGGTGATTTGCGTGGGAATCATTTTCTGGGACCCCGCCAGCTGGGCCAACGTCGCCAGCCGGCTGTCCGGCACACCCACTTTGCCCTGATTGGGCTCGATGGTGCAAAAGGGATAATTGGCCGCCTCCGCCGCCTGCGTTTGCGTTAAGGCATTAAAAAGCGTGGATTTTCCCACATTGGGCAGACCGACAATGCCGAGTTTCATACATAAAACCACTTTTTCCTAAAAAAATGCAACCTACCATACCCCATGATTTATTATATAAAAAATTTCTGTTACACTGGCGCAAACATCACAGGCCAAGCCACCCCATGGATCAAAAACCCCGCTGGATCTATCGTTTTGACAATTACAAACGCGCTTTTGGCTTGCTGAGAGAGGCCATTGAAACCATGGACACACGGGATTTAACCCAACTGGAAAAGGAGGGGGTCATCCAACGCTTTAAATACACATGGGAATTGGCGTGGAAAGTCCTGAAAGATTATCTGGAATACGAAGGGGTTTCCCTGGATACAATCACACCAGCATCCGTCATTCGCGCTGCCTTTGAGGCAAAAATCATCACGCATGGGGAACGCTGGATGCAGGCACTGGATGCCCGAAACAAAATGTCCCATGTTTATGATATGAAAACATTTGACGATACGATTCGTGATATTCAAAAAACCTATTTAGCCCTGTTTGATGATTTGCATGTATCGATGTTGGACAATGCCCTCAAAAACCACCATGGTTTTGGGTCTGGCGATGCGTGATCATGGCTTAACCCATCAGCAGTTGCACATTATCGGGGAAACGCTGCGTCCTTTTGCCGATAAAATCACCACTGTGGGTTTGTTTGGGTCTCGGGCCACGGGAACGTACCGCGACAATTCCGACATTGATTTGGTTTTATACGGCCCCCTAAGCGCAGCCGATATTGATCGCATTTACACACGTTTTGAAGACAGCACGTTGCCCATCAAGGTGGACGTCGCTGCCTTTGATCTGATCGACCACCCGCCGTTAAAACAACACATCGCCGCGGTGATGCGGCCGTTGGGGGTTGGGTGGGGACAGGGTCATTCAATAAACCCCATTAAACGAGGAATTCGATGGCTTTGGAGGTTTTGCGTTGGCAGTGTTGGATGCCTTCTGTAAATTTGCCTGAGAAGGCGCGCTTGAGGAGAAAGACGATAAAAC
>JBIIHL010000013.1:0-35170 GCA_044235825.1 Alphaproteobacteria bacterium
GGGCCGGAATGACGCAGAATCGTTAGGTTTTGTCAGAAATGAACAGCCTTGGGGGGCGAGGGGAGGGGTGTTTTTTAATTGCGCTCGATACTGTCAGGACTTACGCAGAACCTTTGTCATTGCGAGCGCAGCGAAGCAATCCAGACATGCCGCCGTTAGAAAGACTGGATTGCCACGCCTCCTCCGGAGACTCGCAATGACGATGTGCGTAAGTCCTAACTGTATCAACGCGTTGTAACCTTACCCCAACTGTAAACTGTACGCATATCTCCAATACTTAACGTGACGTCACGACTGCAGTTACCAAGATCTAATACGTTGCTTGGCGTTTCATACTGAATGCTTTGTGCAGTTCCCCGACTATCACAAACCACCAAGTTAGGAAAGCCATCCCTTGTAATGGACTGAGAGAGTTGGTCGGCTTTCTCATAGGGCAAAAGCTGATAACCAATCACCACAGCCGTGTTGGGATCTGCTGGGGATCCATCTTTTTCAACCATCTCTGGCACAATACCCTCCTTCACGGGGGCCGTAAGAATTTTTTTTGAATCAGGACCATGCAACGACATATGGCCCGGAACGTCACAATGTTGAACACGAACAAATTGACGAAAATTTTTGTATACCATTAAAAAATCTACGGTACTGCGGTTGGGAAAGCCAGCAGCCTCTGCAAGCTCTCTATCGATGAGCATGGTATAGTCATCTCGGGCATCCAGTTCCGCCGCATCATCTTTTAATTGATCAGGCACAGGAAGCGAAATGATTCTGTGTAGCTTGCCAGCGTACATGGGGACTAAAACGTCCTTAGGTTGCTCTTTTAACTTCACTGCTGATACGATGTTATTAGAAGCATCCAGACAGATATGAGAGACGGGTAAAAATTGGGCTTGATCGTCTGTTATTGTAAAACCAAAAGTGGCACACCTAACGATATCACCAGGTCTAAGCCGTTGTGCAGCGCCGCCGTTGGCCCGGATGCCTTTAAATTTTTCATGGAACATAGGGATGGGATAGGGCGTTACCCCTTGGGATAGGGCGTCCTGAAATGCCTCAAACGCTTTCTCTTGCTTCTCTTGAGTATACGCTTGGATTTTTGTCTTTAGAACTTTGGCATTCAAGGGTTCATTGATGTTAAGCAGGTCTTGTATAGCCTGTGTTAATCTCTCTTTTTCCTGCTCGCTGAGCCCATCGAATGCACCCCAGAATTTATCCACCAATTCATTGTACTTTAGATCAGGTTCCCGAATGGCATAAGTGTACATTAACTGTTCATGTAAATAACAGTTGCCATCCTCATTTTGTCTCCACTCACGACGCATGGTTGCAACAAGCTGTCCATTCAGGACATGTCCCTCTTCAAACCATTTGGTTGGAAAAGAAATCGACCCTACATAATTTACAGCTGCGTATGTTATTGTTAGGTTCTCAAAAAGGGTTTGTTCCACTTGGTAAAGGGGCCTGTCAATACTAATATCAGTATTAGCAATGTATCCCACTCCATGTGTGGTCCCCCATTCACGATTAGGATTGTAAATAGAAAAAGAGGGTATAAAGGAGATTTGCATAAAATAAACAAAATTGTATAAAAACTAGGAAGAATTCCTTATGCCGGTTATGGCCGATGATGTCAAGTTGTTGTTGAAACTGTTCAGCATCTGCGATAGATATCATGATCTTGATGCTGCATTCTGTTGTCCTTCATTTCGGAATTGATTGCGTTATGTCACGCTTCACCTTTTTCCTCCTCCTTCTAACCATAACAGCTACGGCCCGCGCAGAGATTCCCATCGCCGTGGCCGGTCCCATAACCGGTCCCTACGCCAGCATTGGGGAACAGCTGCGGCGCGGTGCCACCATGGCCGTGGCTGACATTAATGCGGCAGGGGGGTTGCTGGGGCAGCCCTTGTCGCTGCGGATTATGGATGACGTGTGCGATCCTAAGCAGGCCACGCTGGTGGCGTCCCAGCTCGTGAACGATAACGCGGCGTTTGTGGCGGGGCACTTTTGCTCCAGCGCGTCGATTCCGGCCTCGAATGTCTATAATGATGGGGGGGTGATTATGATTTCCCCCGCATCAACCTCCCCCACGTTGACCGAGCTGGGCCTGTCCAACGTGTTTCGGGTGTGTGGCCGCGATGATCAACAGGGGGTGATTGCCGCCGATTACATCGCCCGTCATTTCGGGGACCAGAGGCTGGCCATCATTCACGACAAAACCTCCTACGGCAAGGGCTTGGCCGATGTCACCAAGCAGGCCCTGAACAATGCCGGCATTCACGAGGTCCTGTATGAAGGCATCACCACGGGCGAGCGTGACTTTACCGCCCTGATCACCCGCATGAAATATCACAACATCGGCGTCATGTACGTGGGGGGCTATTTCACCGAGGCCGGCCTGCTGCGCCGTCAGGCCCACGATCAGGGCCTAAACATCCCCCTGATTTCCGGCGATGCCCTAGTCACCCGCGAATACTGGACCATTGCGGGAAAAACGGGGGAGGGCACCCTGATGACCTTTAGCCCCGACCCCCGCAACAATCCCGAGGCCGCCAAGGTGGTGCAGGCTTTTCGGGACAAAGGCTATGAGCCCGAGGGCTATACCCTGTATAACTACGCCGCCGTTCAGGTGTATGCACAGGCAGCCAAACGCGCCGGCAGCACCGATCCCAAAGCCATCCGCGACGTGATGCACGGGGGCACCTTTCACACCCTGCTGGGCCCCATAACCTTTGATGCCAAAGGCGATGTGACCAAACCCCAATACGTGGTGTATCAGTGGTCCAAGGGGGACTATCGGGAGGTTGGGGGGGAGTGATGGGAAAAGAACCCAAAGAGATAACAGAATCAGACGAGCAGATTAGATTGGATGTTTTAAAGCATGAAGTGCTTCGTGGTTTGGAGTCCCTTCAATACGGTAGGATCCCTTACAATCTTAAGGATATCCTTGAGGAGACGCGCCAAAAATACGAACGCGCCTCCCACCCCCATACTTTCCTTTAAAAATCAAGGGGTCCGCTACGCCAAGCCGAAAAAAATCATCCTCCCTCAGCCCGCACAGCGGGCCTCGCTGCGGTATTTTTTCCGTCTTGCCCCTTGATTTTTAAAGGAAACCATCCCACCCCGCCGCGTTCTTCCACCCCCCCTGATTTTCCTGTTGCATTGGGGGCGCAAATAGCGTAGATGTCTTTTTCTTTCTTTAAGAAATTGGCGTTTCTGTCATGCAAAAATGTTTTGTTCAAAAGCCCGCAAATGTGAAGGCCGAATGGCTGATCGTGGATGCGGAAAATCAGGTTTTGGGCCGTCTGGCGTCCCAGATCGCAAAGGTCATTCGCGGCAAGCACAAGCCGACCTTTACCCCCCACGCCAACGATGGTGATCGCGTTATTGTGATCAATGCCGATAAAATCCGCGTGACCGGAAAAAAACTGCAACAGAATCGTTTCCGTTGGCACACCGGCTATCCTGGTGGAATTAAAGAGCGTTCATGGAACGCCATTTTAAACGGCAACCATCCTGAGCGTTTGCTCTACAAGGCCATTGAGCGCATGATGCCCAAAGAAAGCCCCTTGGCGCGAGAGCAGCTTTCCAAAAACCTGCACATCTTTGCCGGAGCGGAGCATCCCCACGCCGGTCAACAGCCACGCCCTGTCGTTTTGTCCAAATCGTAAAAAGAAAAGTGTTCTATGACGGATTTTGCTACTTCTGAATCCCAAGCCCCCAAAATTGACGATCTGGGCCGTGCCTATGCCACGGGCCGTCGAAAAGATGCTGTGGCCCGTGTGTGGATCAAATCCGGAACGGGAAAAATCATGGTCAATGGCCGTGAAGCCGGTGCCTATTTCGCCCGCGGTGTTTTATGGATGTTGATTAACCAGCCGTTTCAGGCCGTGGGCCGCGAAGATCGTCTGGATGTTGTCTGCACGGTTAAGGGCGGTGGTCTCTCCGGTCAGGCCGGTGCTGTGCGTCACGCCATCAGCCGCGCGTTGACCAATTATGACCCCACCTTGAAATCGGCCCTGCGCCAAGAAGGCTTCCTGACCCGTGACGCCCGTGTGGTGGAGCGGAAGAAATACGGAAAGGCCAAGGCCCGCCGTAGCTTCCAGTTCTCGAAACGTTAAAAAACAGGGGCCTTCGGGCCCCTTGCTCGTCATGGTAGGGGGTGTTTTTATGCGCAGTGTTTCCCGTATGGTTTGCCTTGGGGTTTGTGTTTTTCTCTTGGGTTTTTTTGCTGCCCCCTTGGCCAACGCCACACAGGACAGAATTCCCGATGACGTGGCAGCGCAGGAAACAGAAACCTGCATGAAACAGGCCCCCAAAGATCCCGCATGGTTCGGGTCCGTCTATTGCCCCTGCGTGATGCAGCAAACCCAAAACAAAATCAGCTACAGCGATTATCAGGCCGTGACGAAGGAAATCACCACCCCCGATGCAGCCACGGGCCGCCCTGCCTTTGAAAAAAACAAAGGCGCCATGGAATCCATCGCCAGAACGTGCATGGTACTGGTTCAAAAACGGGCCCTAAGAGAGCAAAATTCCCCAGGCGATGGGGTTTCTGCGCCTTAGGGGGTAGGGGTGATTCACCCAAACCCATCGAAAGTTGGGAAGGGTACGAAGGGTTCCCCAAAAAGAAAAATTGGTGGCAGAGGATTTTGGGATAGACAGCATGACCACCCCCGCACTCCCCCCAGAAACTGAGATTTTATTGTATACCGCCCCTGATGGGATGGTAAAAATTGATGTTTTGTATCAACAGGAAACGCTTCTGCTAAGCCAAAAAAAAATGGCGGCGTTGTTTGGGGTGCAGGTGCCTGCCATTGCGAAACACCTGAAAAACATTTTTGAAACAGGGGAATTGCAGGAACAGGCAGTTGTTTCCATTTTGGAAATACCTGCCGCCGATGGCAAGGTGTATGCAACACACTTTTACAGTCTGGATGCCATTATTGCCGTGGGTTATCGGGTGAATTCCAAGCAGGCAACCCAGTTTCGCATCTGGGCGACCGCCACTTTGCGTGAGTTTATTATCAAAGGGTTTGTGCTAGATAGCGACCGTTTGAAAAATGGCGCACGCTTTGGCAAAGATTATTTTGAAGAGCTGCTTGAAAAAATCAGAGAGATTCGGTCCTCTGAGCGGCGATTTTATCAGAAAATCACCGATATTTACGCAGAATGTTCCGCTGACTATGACCCTCACGCTGACCTTACCCAAACATTCTATGCCACCGTACAAAATAAGCTGCATTGGGCCATCCACGGCAAAACCGCGGCTGAGGTGATCGCAGAGCGAGCCAACCACCAACATCCAAACATGGGGCTAACAACATGGAAAAATGCCCCATCTGGTAAAATAGCACGCGCTGATGTGCATGTTGCCAAGAATTATTTGGATGAACAGGAATTATCCGAATTGAATCGTGTTGTATCCATGTATCTTGATTATGCGGAAAACCAAGCCCGCAAACAGCGATTTATGACAATGCAGGATTGGGTGGAAAAGCTGGACGCTTTTTTGCGCTTTAATGATTACGCCGTTCTTGAAAATGCTGGAACAATCAAAGCTGACGTAGCAAAAACCCTTGCCGAAAAAGAGTACGAACACTTTCGTGTGCGACAAGATAAACTATATGTATCAGATTTTGATCTTTTGATACAACGCACAAAGGATAAGAATCTTAGTTCCAAACATGAAAAATAATCCATCTTTCATCTGCCTACCCCCCCAACCAAACCATGGCCACCCCCCCAAAAACCGGCTATAGTGCTGGCCTGTTTTTTTCATAGGGGCGGCTGTTTGTGATCAAGGATCAACACCATGATGTGGCAGGGGATGGGCATGGCGATCACGCCCAAAAGCCCCCCTTCCACGCCACCATCATCACCGTTTTTCCGGAAATGTTCCCGGGGCCCTTGGGGTTGTCCACCACGGGGCGGGCTTTGGGGCGCGTGTGGTCGTTGGACACGGTGGATGTAAAGGGCTTTGTTACGGGTCCCTTTGGCCGCGTTGATGACAGTCCCTTTGGCGGGGGGGCGGGGATGGTGCTGCGCCCTGATGTTGTGGGACAGGCACTGGATAGCGGCGGCGGGTTTCAGGGGCGCCCGTGCTATTATCTCTCCCCCCGCGGCAAACGGTTTACACAGGCCGATGCGGCCTCGCTGGCCAAGGGCAGCGGCGTCGTGTTGCTGTGCGGACGGTACGAGGGGCTGGATCAACGGGTTTTGGATCATTACGGAATTCAGGAAATCAGCATGGGCGATTATGTCCTCAGCGGGGGAGAGATCGCCGCCATGGCCATGCTGGATGCCTGCGTGCGCCTGCTGCCTGGTGTTATGGGCAATGACGACAGCGGGACCGAGGAAAGTTTCAGCACCCCCCTGCTGGAATACCCCCACTACACCAGACCCGCAGAATGGAAGGGAAGGGACGTACCAAAAGTCTTGCGTTCGGGCCATCATGCTGCTATTAAAGCGTGGCGCAAAGAGCAAGCCGAGAGGATCACCCGTGACCGAAGGCCGGATTTGTGGGAAATTTATACCTCTGGCACCCGCCCAGATTGTTTTGTGAAGGATGACTGAACCGATGAATTTAATAGAAACTTTGAATGCAGAGCATTTGGCCTCTTTGTCCGCCGGCAAAGCCATACCGTCTTTTGCCCCAGGGGACACTGTGTCCGTGGCCGTTAAAATCAAAGAAGGTGACCGCGAGCGTGTTCAGGCGTTCGAGGGTGTTTGCATCGCCCGCAACAACCGCGGCCTGCACTCCACCTTTACCGTGCGGAAAATCTCCTACGGCGAGGGCGTTGAGCGTGTGTTTCCCCTGTACTCTCCCCTAATCGACAGCGTTTCTCTGCTCCGTCGTGGTCATGTCCGCCGCGCCAAACTCTATTACCTGCGTGATTTGACCGGAAAGGCCGCCCGTATCCGCGAGCGCACGACAGGGGCCGGTTTTCGGGGTGCCAATGCCCCTGGTGCTGCCAAAGCTGCTGCCAAATCTGCAGCATCCTCGTCTTAACATCTTTGGAGAGTGTCCATGAAAAGAACCTACCAACCCAGCAACTTGGTCCGCAAGCGCCGCCATGGTTTTCGCAGCCGTATGGCCACAGCCAACGGACGCGCCGTCCTCAGCCGTCGCCGTCAAAAGGGCCGTTCCCGTTTGTGCGCATAGTTTTTGGTTAAAGACGCTCCCCGCCCTTGATTTCTGAAAGAAAGGCCCCCCTTCATCATGTCACAGAATTTTTTTCGTTTTTTTGTTGTGGGCCTGTTGTTGATCATCGCTGTGTCTGTGTATCGCTACACGGACCGCTCTGTTTTAACAGCACAAGGGGGCATTTCCAAAGATGAGGTTGCCAAAATCGTCGAAGAGACCCTTTTGACAAAACCTGACCTTGTGATCAAGGCCGCTGAAAATTATCAAAAAACGCTGGAACAACAGCAAAACAACGATCGCGAGGCCACTCTGGCCGCGGTCAAGCCAGACTTGGCCAAGGCGGCCACCACCTTTCCAATTGTGGGCAATGCGGACGCCCCCCTGACGGTGTATGAATTTTTGGATTACAACTGTGGGTATTGCAAAATGATGACCCCTGTGGTGAATGCCGTTGCCGATGCCAGCAAAGATGTTCGGTTTGTGATTTTGGATTTCCCTATTTTGGCCCCCTCGTCCGAGGATGCGGCCCGCGCGGCCCTCGCCGCCAACAAACAGGGAAAATTCCGCCCCCTGCACGATGCCATGATGGCCCACAAAGGGGCTTTGTCCAAAGAGGTGATTTTGGATCTGGCCAAAACATCGGGTCTGGATGTTGAAAAACTCAAAACAGATATGGCGGGATCAGAGGTTTCTGAACAACTGGCCAAATCGAGGGACTTCGCCAAGCAGCTGAAACTCAATGGCACCCCCAGCTTTTTGATCGGGGATGAGTTTATCCCAGGGGCCCTGTCCAAAGAGGCCTTGATGGAAAAAATTGAGGCTCTGCGCAATCCATCCGCCCCCAAAAATCCCTAAGTCCCCCCCATTGTTTCCGATTGTTGATGCAGGATTGTTTTTCCCCTTTGATCCGTTACAATGTTTGTATTATCCCTGTTTTATGAATCTTGACACCCTATGTCTACCTTGACCCCGTCTTTTGGGGATACCGTATCAAAGTCCGAGTCTTCTTTGGATGCTCGCTCGTCTTTGGATTTAGAAGCGGGCATAAGGCAAATGCGCCACGATAAAAACGCCGTGATTCTGGCCCACTATTACCAAGAGCCAGAGATTCAGGATCTGGCGGATTTTGTGGGGGATTCGCTGGATTTATCCCGAAAGGCTGCGGCCACTGATGCGGATATCATCGTGTTTTGCGGTGTGCGGTTTATGGCGGAGGTGGCGAAAATCCTCAGCCCCCAAAAAAAGGTCCTGCTGCCGGACATGCGGGCGGGATGTTCTTTGGAAACATCCTGCCCACCGGCGGCGTTTAAGGCCTTTCGAGAGGCCCACCCCGACCATCTGGCCCTGACCTATATCAACTGTTCGGCGGAGGTGAAGGCTCTCTCTGACATCATCGTGACATCCTCAAATGCCGAGGCCATCATTCGTCAAATCCCCGAAACGCAAAACATCATCTTTGCCCCCGATAAACATTTGGGCCAGTTTCTGATTGAAAAAACAGGGCGCGACATGCTGCTGTGGCAGGGTGCCTGCATGGTGCATGAACGCTTTTCCGAAGAGGGTCTGGTGCGCCTGAAAACCCGCCACCCTGCGGCCGCCGTCATCGCCCACCCTGAATGCCCCACCGCCATTTTGCGTCATGCGGATCATGTTGGATCAACATCATCCCTCATTGCCTTTACCCGCAATACCCCGTATTCCACCTATATTGTGGCCACCGAACTGGGGATTTTGCACCAGATGCGTTTGGCTTCGCCGGATAAAACCTTTTTGGACGTGCCCGGGCTGGACAGCACCTGCGCCTGTAATGCCTGCCCCTATATGCGCCTGAATACCGTGGAAAAACTGTATCAATGCATGAAAACAGAGCAGCCCGAAATCATCCTGCCAGAGGATTTACGTCTGGCCGCCCTGCGCCCCTTACAAAAAATGCTGGCCATGTCGCCGCCGCCGATCAAGACAATCTGACGCTTGGTCATGGACCCCTACAAAACAGGCCCCGTCCCCTGACCAATCTCAGGGGGATGGTTCAGGGCCTGATGCACAAAGGCCAAAGCCTGCTCTGTGGCCCGAACCAACGACAACCCGTGGGCCAGTCCCGTGGCCACAGCGCTGGAGACAATGCACCCCGTGCCGTGGGTATGACGGGTCAGGATGCGGGGATGGGAAAAGGCGGTTTCGTTTGTGCCGTCTTTCAGGATGCTGATAATCATCGCCCCGTCTTCATGGCCACCGGTAATCAGGGCGGCGCGGGCGTGATGCAGGGGCAGCAATGCGGCCTCTATCGTGTTGGGCGTGATGCAGGTGACGCGGGGCAGCAAATCCTGTTTTAAAATCTCAAAGGCCTCCGCCGCAATCAACGGCGCCCCGTGGCTGGCCACCACGATGGGATCCAAAACAACGGGGCAGGGCAGGCGGTCCAGCAACCCCACCAAACAGCGGGCAATGGCCGCGCTGCCAATCATACCGATTTTGATGGCCGCCGGCGGGGTATCGGCCAGCAGGGCCTCCACTTGCTCTTGAAACAAAGCGGGGTCTGTTGGGACCACGCGGGCAACGCTCAGGGTGTTTTGCACCGTTTGGGCCGTGGCCACGGCCAAGCCGTAACCCCCCAGCGCGTGAATGGTTTTGATATCCACCAAAACACCGGCCCCGCCGCTGGGATCAAATCCCGCCACCGAAAGCACAACGGGGGGAGGGGACCCATCCATCATCGCGGCGTTCCCAATGTCCCATCGTGCTGCCCCAAAGGGTGATAGGTTTGCAGGGTCTGGCGCAAATGATCCTCTGGAATGTGGGTATAAATCTGGGTGGTGGAGAGGTCTTCGTGACGCAAAATGGCCTGCAATGTGGGCAAATCCACCCCCCGATGCAGCAAATGCGTGGCCAAAGAATGCCGCAAAACGTGGGCCGATAACGATGGCAGGCCGACCTTGGCCGCAAGGTCCTTTAACTTTAAATCCAACTGTTGACGGGAAACGTGGCCTTGGCGGCTGTTGCCAGGAAACATAAAGGGGTTTTGGGGTTTCACTAAAAAATGGCCCCGCACCTCTTTATAGGCTTGCAACGCCTTGCTGGCCCCCAATGTTAAGGGCAACAGGCGCTCTTTCCCCCCTTTACCGGTGACCAAGAGGGCCTCTCCCTGATGCATCAAGGCAGAAAAAGGCAAACAAACCAGCTCACTGGCCCGCAGGCCCACCCCATACAGCAACTCGATCATGGCCAGCAGGCGTTTGTCCTCTGGCGTGATGGGGTTGTTGAACCACGCAAACAGCAGCCCCATCTGATCCTCGGTCAAATAATGGGGGATGGGGCGGTGGGCCGCCGGCGTTTTCAGGGTTTTTGTGGGGTTATCGGGGCGCAGGCCTTCGGTTTGTAAAAACAAAAAAAATTGGCGCAACGCCGTAATGGCGCGGCTGCGGCTGCGGGGATTCAGGGTCAGGGTTTGCAGATAGGTTGTGATCTCCTCCGCACGAACGGCGGGACCGTGGGGGACAGCGGTTAAAAACGCCTTGATATCCCGCGTATAGGCCATCAGGGTGTTGGGCGCCGCCCCCCGCTCAATGGCCATCATATCCAAAAAACGGGCCAGCACGGTTAGGGCCTCTGGGGCAGAAGCCTCAGTGATCGTGGCCGTCATGGGAACCCTCGCCCGCAATCCAGCGAAATGTCCGGCTGCAATAGGGACAGGTAATCTGCGTTTGCGACCCCATGTTCAAATAAACGCGGGGATGCCCCAAAGCCCCCCCACCCCCATCACACGCAGGGCGCTTGGTGGAAACATCAATAATCTCAAAAGCTTGGGCATCATCAGCCGCAGAGGAAGAAACAGGCGTCGCAGTCATGACAAACCCCAATCAAAAGCGAAAACACGTCTTTTTTCTAAAGGGTTTTGGGCCGGAAAGCTAGGGGGAAATATGTCGTACCAAAGTGGGGAAATTCAATCCCCCCTCCCGCGTGCGGGGGTACGTCCCAAGACATACGTGATCAAGACAATCATTAAGCGTCCTAAGAGCCCTAAAAGCGAAAGAGCTTAGCCGCTCTGGTCATGGTTTGACGTAAATTGAGTTCATAGCCCAACTGCGCTGCAGGGATGGGCATCCCATAAACATTATAATGACGGGGATGAGGATTGGGGGCGTGATGTAGGGTTGTGTTAGAGGACAATCCTTTCCAATACAATGAAACAGAAAGATCAAAATAGCCCAGCATGGGTCTTGGATTCTCTTGACGCAGAAAACTTGGTTCCACATATTTTTTCCCCAAGGCTTTGATCCTTGGCTGGCAAAGAGCGGTGGTGCGATAAACGGAAAATCCGCTGGGATGTTTTTTGGAAAAAACAGATGACTTTACAACGCCTTTATCCCAATCGACATCGCCCTGATAAAACAAAAATCGTGACAAAATGTCATCAGCAGACAGCGCGGTGACCATAAGCAGGATCTCTGACAAAATGCTTTTTCAGATAGATATTGGCAATTAAGGATTTTGTTTCCTCTGAATATTGGGCAACGCCATTATTGCCCACCATCCCATCCTCGTTAAGCAAAGCATAAACAACAGTTTTATCCCTGACAATCACAGAAAAAATTTTTTGAGATAGTGCAGGATCATACCATTCCAACAATATCCCCCCATCCTGTTCAAGACCAAGTCCCGGGGCGAACATCAGATGATCTGGCAGCGCATCCACCATATCCCCCGTATTGCGGATGGTTTGGGATGTGATTGGAATATCTCGTTCCTTGGCTTCGTCAATCAGACGGATGATGTCATCGTGAATTTTTCTACGCCAATCCCCCCTGCAACTGTGTGTTTGTTGTGGAAAAAGCAGAATGATGGAGTGACAATAGGATGGCGTTGGCGCAAGATTTCTCATCGGTATTTTTCCCATGTTCTTTCTTTTAAGAAATTGAAAAAAATTATGTTTTTGACTTCTCTGGTTTTCGATAGGCATGCTTTTAATCTTTCATCGCCAAAAGCATGGCCAATTGTTTTTGTGATGACATCGATATCTAGGGTAAATCGTTTAGGATCATCACCGTGTTCTGCGGGGCCAAAGTTAACAATCGCCTGACACGACGATTCTGGAAACGAGGAAACAAACCGATAAAAAGGTGAATGATCAATAACAAAAGCATCAGCCTTTTTATTTTCCAAAATCACATTAAATGCAGCATGAACATCCTCATCGTCAGCAAGGGCAATGGTGTTGATGAATCGGACACCAAGAGCCTCAACACAAAGGTCCTGTCTTAATGTTTTATAATACGCATAGGCTTCCATGGCTTCATCCATAAACCTGTCCCATCCTGGGTAATCATTGAGCGCATGATAGGAAAACCCATTGCTGCGAAATTGCATGATTCTGGTGCCAGATGTATTTTTATGTTGAAAACCCAATGCTTTACTTCTGTATTGTATATCAGATGGATTCATTTTTGTTTCAAACAAATGTATATTTTCCGTAATGGGAAATTTAGTTTTCAGACCAACGTCATCATTCAAGTGACCATATCCATCCGTTTCATAATCATCACAAACAATACCCAAAACAGCCTCTGTAATGGGGGGATGGGTCAAAGAAGGATAGGGCTGTTTGTTCATACCATGAGGATATTATAAGCTTTCGCTTAATAAAACGTAGCACACCCGACGATCAAAGATCAAACGCCGTTTTCATAAAACGACGGGTGAGAGGACATGGAGCCCCCTAATGCCCCCCCCGCCGTGCCACAACCCGTGCCCCCAGTCCCACCAGACGGATAAAGCCCCCTGCGTCGCGGTGATCGTACGTGGCGCCGCCGTCTTCGAAAGTGGCCAAGGCCTCGGAATACAAACTGTGGGGGGAACGGCGGCCCGTGACGGTGACCGTCCCCTTATACAGGCGCAGGCGCACATCCCCAGTGACATAATGCTGGCTGGCATCAATGGCCGATTGCATCATCAAACGTTCGGGGGAAAACCAGTGGCCGTTATACACCAACTCGGCGTAACGCGGCATCATCTCGTCCTTTAAATGGGCCGATCCGCGGTCCAGCGTCAGGCTTTCCAACGCCCGCCGCGCCGTTAACAGGATTGTGCCCCCGGGGGTTTCATACACCCCGCGGGATTTGATCCCCACATACCGGTTTTCCACCAAATCCAAGCGCCCAATGCCGTTTTCCCCGCCCAAACGGTTCAGGGTGGCCAACAACGCCGCCGGCGACAGACTCTGCCCATCCACGGCCACGGGGTCCCCGCGCTCAAAAGACAAAACAATCTCCGTTACCTGATCAGGGGCCGTTTGGGGGGAGGTTGTGCGTAAAAACATGGATTCCTCGGGGGCAACCCACGGGTCCTCCAGCGCCTTGCCTTCAAAAGACGTATGCAGCAAATTGGCATCCACGGAATAGGGGGCCTCGCCCTTTTTGTCCGACGGCACGGGAATATGGTTTTTTTCCGCAAATTCCAGCAGCTTTGTGCGGGATGTCAAATCCCATTCCCGCCACGGGGCAATGATCTGAATGTCCGGATCATGGGCCATATAGCCCAGTTCAAAGCGCACCTGATCGTTCCCCTTGCCCGTGGCCCCGTGGGCCACAGCGCGGGCCCCCACCTGATGGGCAATGTCAATTTGACGTTTGGCAATCAGGGGGCGGGCAATGGATGTGCCCAGCAGATACACCCCCTCGTACAGCGCATTGGCGCGGAACATGGGGAACACGTAATCTTTGACAAAGGTTTCGCGCAGATCCTCAATAAAAATCTGCGTGATGCCCATGGCGGCGGCTTTGGCGCGGGCGGGTTCGATTTCATCCTCTTGCCCCAAATCGGCGGTAAAGGTCACAACCTCGCAATTCTTCTCAACCTGCAACCATTTGGCAATGACCGAGGTATCCAAACCCCCAGAATACGCAAGCACAACTTTGGTTTTCATACCATCATCTCGTTTCTTCGCTATCAGGCGCCCTTTCTACAGGATTTTCCATCTGAAAGGAAGGGGTTTGCTGGGATAACAACGCAGAGCTCATGCGCTTTAGGGCCTGTTTTTGGCTATTGCGCCAGGATCGGCAAAGCGCATCTTGCATGGCATCAATCTGCTGCGGGGCCAGCTTGAACGTGATTAGGCCATCGTCATCTTCCGGATGTTTCTCCAGCAAAGCAATCAGGGTCATTGCGGCCTTCATCCTCTGTTCCATACTGGGGGCAGTTTCCCCATGCATCAGGGGTTCCCCGTGAATAATATCCTGAAAAAACGCGATCAGATCTTGGCGGCTGAGTTTGGGTTTGGTGGGCATAGTATGGATCTCCTTGATTATGAAATGAATAAAATACAAATTGTTGATTTCAGTTATTTTTTTCCCCTTGCCTGTTGATTTTCAAAAAAAACCATACCGTTTCTTGTCCAACGATACCCTCTGGTGCGTTTTTTAGCAGAAAATCCCTTTCACTCTTCACGTTATCTTAACGGATACACCCTAAAGTTGGATTATCTTACAAACAAACGCAATGGTTGTTTCCGAGGGGTTTTATGCAGTTATCAGTGGATATGGGATTGTTTCAGGCAAGGGAGACTCTGAATGCGCTTCAGAAGTCCTTGGATGACACACCAGCGCGGCAAACATACACGCTAGAGGCCAACAAGGTGGCCAAAATCACAACACCCGCGATTCAGGTTTTGATTGCGGCGGCTTTGAATTTTCAAAAACAAAGCAAAATTTTGCGTTTGGCTAATCCTTCCTCCGTTGTGGAACGTGCCTTTTCGGATCTTGGATGCCAAAGTCTGTATCACCAAATGACGGAGTCGTAATTTATGTCAAAAACCGTTTTAGCTGTTGATGATTCCAAAACCATGCGCGACATGGTGAGCTTTGCCCTGACTGAGGCAGGCTTTACCGTGACCACTGCCGATGACGGCGTTCATGGTCTAAAGGTTGCCCAAGAGGGCACGTTTGACGTGATCATCACCGATATCAACATGCCCAATATGGATGGCATCACATTGATCAGCCATTTGCGGGGTCTGTCCCAATACCAGAGCACACCCATTCTGATTTTAACCACAGAATCGGAACAGGGAAAACGGGATCAGGGCAAAAATGCGGGGGCAACGGGCTGGATCGTCAAGCCCTTTAACCCTGAAAAGCTGATTCAGGTTGTCAACAAGGTTGCTGCATAGGGGATCACGATCATGGATATGCAATCTTTTCGCAAAACGTATTTCGAAGAATGTCAGGAACGTCTTCAGGAAATCGAAACCCTGCTGTTGTCTTTGGAATCTGGAGATTACCAAGACGACCACCTGCACGCCATTTTCCGCGCTGTGCATTCTATCAAAGGGGGCGCAGGGGCCTTTGGATGTGACCACATCGTGTCCTTTGCCCATATTTTTGAAACGGTTTTGGATTCTGTGCGGGATCACCGGCTGACGCTGGATCCCGAATTGATGGAGGTTCTCGTCACCTCTGCAGATGTTTTGGCGGACATTGTGGGGGCAGCAGAACAGGATCAAATCCTAGCTGAAACCTTTGATGCCAAAGCCAAAGCCGATCTTTCGCGGTATATGGATGGGGCTGAACATGCGCCCTTGCCCGCTTCGCATCTGCCGTCCTCTGATGCCAAAAAAGGGACCAGCCGCACCTATACCATCATTTTTAAACCCCACAGCCGTTTGTATGAAAAGGCCAACGAGCCCCTGCTCCTGCTGCGGGAATTGGGGGGCTTGGGTCAAATGATGTTGTCCGTGAATGTGGATACCCTGCCCGATTTATCGGCCATGGATGCCGCAGGTGGTTATCTATCGTGGAGCATCACGCTGACCACCACGCACCCCAAAGACGCCATCATAGAAGTTTTCGAATTTGTTTTGGATGATTGTGATTTAACCATCACCGAAACAGACAAGACGGTTGCCGGAGAGATGAAAACCCCACCCCCCCTTGATGCCTCTCCGGCGATCGAAACGGGGGAATCCAAAGTATCATCAGTATCATCCATTCGGGTGGATCTGGATAAAGTGGATCGTCTGGTCAACATGGTGGGCGAGCTGGTCATCACCCATGCCATGCTGTCCCAACAGGCTGAAAAACTGGCGCGGGATGGATACCCCCATCTGGCGCGGGGCATCGAAGAGCTCTCTACCCACACCCGTGAACTGCAGGATCATGTCATGGCCATTCGGGCCCAGCCAGTGAAGATGGCCTTTGCCCGTATACCGCGGCTGGTTCGCGATGTGTCCAAAGATGTGAACAAACACATCAAACTGATCATGACTGGGGAAGAAACCGAAGTCGACAAAACGGTCATCGAAAATCTGGCGGACCCCCTAACCCACCTGATTCGTAACGCCGTTGATCATGGGATCGAGGATGCCGAAACCCGCAAAGCCGCCGGCAAACCCGCCGAAGGCACCATCAGCCTGTCTGCCGGTCATCGCAGCGGACGGATTTTGATTGAAATTCGGGACGATGGCGCGGGGTTAAACACCAAAAAAATTGCTGAAAAAGCCAAAGAGCGAGGCCTGATCGAAAACCCTGAATTGATGAGCCCCGATGAATTGCATCAACTGATTTTCCACCCAGGTTTTTCCACAGCAGAGCAGATATCGAACATCTCGGGCCGCGGCGTGGGTATGGATGTGGTGAAACGCAACATCCAGTCCATTGGTGGCAAGGTTTATGTGAAATCCGAAGCGGGCGTCGGGGCCCGTTTTGTCCTGTCTTTGCCCCTGACGCTGGCGGTTATGGATGGCATGATTGTGCGGGTGGGATCGCAAAAATTGATTTTGCCCATCAGCAACATTTTGGAATCCCTGCGCCCCAGACGCCAAGACATTTCCACCATCATAGAGGGCGGCGAAGTTCTGGATCTGCGGGATCACTACATCCCCCTGTTGCGGTTGAACCGTCTGTTTAACATCCCCGCACGCTATGACGAACCATGGCAGGGATTGGTTTTGATTGTGGAAAGCGAACAAACCACCTTTGCCCTGTTCGTGGATGAATTGGTGGGCAAACAGCAGGTTGTGATCAAAAGTTTAGAGGAAAACTATGATCCCGTCGAAGGCATTTCGTCCGCCACCATTTTGGGGGATGGCAGTGTTGCCCTGATTCTGGATCCTGCCTCGCTTTACGATTTGCATACCAAACAGGGCGATTCCCTAGCCTTCGCCGCCTGAACATAACACGAAAAAGGAGAATGTTATTATGAACAGTCTTGCCAAAACCCCCACTGAACACGTTACGGAGGAAGACCAGCAGTTTGTGACCTTTTACGTCGATGGGAAGCATTATGGCCTGAACATCAAAGATGTGCGGGAAATCAAAGCCTGGACCCACGTAACCCCCCTGCCCAACACCCCCAGCAGCATGCGCGGTGTGTTGAATTTACGCGGGGCCATTGTGCCGATTTATGATTTGCGGGCTGTTTTTGGCCAAGGGTTAACCCACCCCAGCGCAGAACACGTGAATTTAATCGTCTGCATTCAGGGCCGCATTGTGGGGTTTCTGGTGGATGCGGTTTCGGACATTTTATCGTTTTCTCAGGATCAAATCCAACCGCCCCCCCGCAACCGCGGCAAAGAGCTGGAACGCATGAACAGCGTCATGGGATTGGGCGAAAGCAACGGCATGATGACCATGCTGCTGGATATCCAGACCCTGATTGGTAACCAGCTGCCCGTCAATGACGACGACTTTCTGGCGAAACCAGAAAAGAAACATTAGGAATCCCCGTCATGGCCATCAGCCCTTTAGCCAAAATTTCTTTTTCTGACGGCGAGTTTATGGATATTGCCGGCCGCGTAGAGCGCGAGACCGGCATCACCATGAAACTGTCAAAAAAAGACATGATGTACGCGCGGCTGGTGAAACGGCTAAAGGCCCTGAATCTGGAAAGTTTCAACGATTATCTGATGCTGCTGTCATCCCGCAAAGGTGATGATGAAATACGCTTTTTAATCAATAGTATGACCACAAATCATACCCTGTTTTTTCGCGAAGATCATCATTTTGACCATCTGATTAAAACCTTTTGCCCCGTGAAACGGGGATTGTCCATCTGGTCGTGCGCGTGCTCTTCGGGGCAGGAGCCCTATAGCCTCGCCCTGAGTCTGGCGGCCAACAACACGGAAATGATGGCGCGAAACATTCGCATTCTGGCCACGGATTTGGACAGCAACGTTCTGGCCCACGGGATGAAAGCCCAATACACTTTGGATTTAAAATCCCAAATTGATCCGGTGTATTTTGAAAAGGGCCTGATCCGCAAAAATGACACCTGTTTGGAAATGAGCCCCATCATCAAATCCATGGTGCGGTTTGATCAACTGAATGTCATCAAGCCTTGGAGCCTGCGGGATAAATTCGACATCATTTTTTGCCGCAACATGTTGATTTATTTTGATCACGAGCTGCAAAGCAAGATCATTTCGCAGTTTTGTGATGTTTTGCAACCTGGAGGGTATCTGTATTTGGGGCATTCGGAAAGTGTACGGAACAAACATTTACCCCTGAAAATGGTCGGGCGCACCATTTACCGAAAGGTGACGTCATGACCCCCACCCTGTCCAAAATCAAAATCAAAAAAACCCATGATGGGCGCGAGGCCTATTATGACGCCCAGCATAATGCCTATGTGGTCAAAATTTTGCCCGGGGATCATTACGTCAGCCATGCCACGGATGAAGTGCTCTCCACCGTTTTGGGATCGTGCATTTCCGCATGCATCTATGACCCCAAAACCAAACGGGGGGGGATGAATCATTTTATGCTGCCCAAAAGTGACTCTGGCACGTGGGGCGGCAGCAGCGCGGGGATGCGGTTTGGCAATTTTGCTATGGAGGTTTTGATTAACGAAATCTTGACCCTGGGACGCAAACGCACGGATCTGGAGGTCAAGATCTTCGGCGGCGGCCAGATCATGGGGGACATCATGGGGGTGGGGGATAAAAACATCGCCTTTATCAACGATTATATCCGATCTGAAAATTTACATGTCACCCAAAAAAGTTTGGGGGAACGGTTTGCGCGACGTTTGTTTTATTTTCCGGCCACTGGGGCTGTCGTTGAAAAGAAAGTTCCTGTGGATTCGGACAATTCCGAAGTGATTACACAAGAAACACGCTACCAGCGTGCCTTTAAACCCAAAGACGGTGACGTTGAATTATTTTAGGTGACCCTTATGACTCCCATTAAAGTTTTGATTGTCGATGATTCCGTATTCATTCGGAAACTGTTAACAGAGATTCTGCAGGCGGATCCCGCCTTGGAAGTGGTGGGGGCGGCCAATGATCCCATCGAGGCCAAAGAGATGATGAACACCCTAAATCCAGACGTTTTGACGCTGGATGTGGAAATGCCCCATATGGACGGGGTGTCGTTTTTGGAAAAAATCATGCGGTTAAAACCCATGCCCGTGGTGATGATTTCCAGCAAAACCACGGAATCGGCGGATGTGACCTTGCGCTCTTTGGCCCTGGGGGCTGTGGATTTTATCACCAAGCCGTCCAATTACGCCTTTAAAGACATCGAAAACATGGCGGATTTGATTCGGGAAAAGGTCAAAAATGCCGCCAAAGCCAACATCCACATCCAGCGCACCAAATCCCCCACACGCACGATATCCCCTATACGATTTAAACAAGATATGATTGTGGCCATAGGGGCATCCACCGGTGGGGTCGAGGCACTGGAAACCATTTTAAAAAACCTGCCCGCCACCATGCCGCCCATTCTGATAACCCAACACATGCCGCCCCACTTTACCCAAAGTTTGGCCAAACGCCTCAACGCCCTGTTGCCGCTGACGGTTATTGAGGCCATAGATGGCGATCGCCTGCAAAACAACCATGTGTATATTGCCCCTGGGGGCCGTCACTTGGTGGTTAAAAAAACAAAATATGACGTCATTGCCACCCTGCTGAATACGGACAAAGTTAACGGACACCGCCCATCGGTGGATGTGATGTTCAACTCTGTTGGGGATGTTTTTGGATCCAAGGCGCTGGGGATTATTTTAACAGGCATGGGCACCGATGGGGCCACGGGGTTAAAAGCCATGCGCGATAAAGGGGCCCATACGATTGGCCAAAACCAAGCCACCTGCGTCATTTACGGCATGCCCAAAGCCGCTGTGGCGGCAGGCGGGGTCTGTCAAGAGTTATCCCTGCAAGATATGCCCGCCAAAATCATGAAATACTGCGAGGCCGCATCATGAACCCCGCCGTACAACCCCTGCCCCGCATGAGCAAAAAAAGGCCTGATGCTGAGCAGCACACAGATCTTTTGAGCTGTATTGCCGCAGGCAGTGATTTAGAATCTGGCATTTTGCACGATTTGTCATCGGATGTGGAATCTCTCTCCGGCCATCTGGAGGAAGAGATCAGCCGCATGGTGACGAATTTTATGGAAATTTCCAAAATCAACACCGCGCAGGGAAACTTTCTGGAGCAAGTGGTCAAACAAGCCAATTCCATTCAGGTGGAAGACAAGGACATGAACCTGGATGAGTTTAATGATTTTGTCACGCGAACCTTTTCAGAAATTATTGATTTAAATATATTTTATTCCAAAGAGGCCATGAATCTGGTGTTTGTTTTGGGCAACGTCATGGTGCAAATGGAACGGGTTGAGGCCATGGTCAACAAAATCGGGGTTTTGAATTCCCGCACCAACATGGTGGCCATCAACGCCACGATTGAGGCCGTGCGTTCCGGAGCCGAAGGCAGCACCTTTAAAGTGGTATCGGACGAACTGCGCGAGCTGGCCGAAGGCATCAACGGTTTTGCCCACAATCTGGGGGCCGAAATCAACACCATCCGCCAAGGCATGACAGAATCCCACAAAATTATGATGCGTCTGGCCAACAAAGACATGATCCCCCAAATGATCCTGCAGGAAAAAACCGAACGCATCACCAAAAATCTGGTCAAACAAAGCCAGTATTTTTCCGAAACGGTGAAAAACGTTATGGAAAATACAATTAAATGCAAAGAAATCAGCAAACTGGTTTCAAACTTTCAGGTTCAGGACCGCGCCAAGCAGGCATTGGAATACGTCACAGACACCATGCGGGCCTTTGCCAAGCGAAACAGATTGCAATCGTACTCTCTGGAATCCCTGATGGGAACCCTTGGCGACAAGCAGGGTGCTGAGCAAGAGGCCTATCAAGCCCTAAATCAGGGGATTGCGGCTTTGTCGTTGGAGGAAAGCCGTGAAAAACGTCTGCGGGCCTTTTTAACCCGTGGACAAGATGGGTCTCTGAAGGATTTGGTGGGGCTGAATAAGAAAGAAAATCAAACCTTCAGTGGTGAAGATATCGAACTATTTTAATTGAGGTGAAAACATGTCCAAGGTCGAAGTTACAACACAAAACAGCACAAAAAAAATCGCCCTTAGCGGTCATTTTACCGCCATGGATCATGACCAGTTTCGGGCGATCTTAGAGGATTTGCAATCCGCCGAAGGCTGCACATCCTGCGCCGTGGATTTGGAACATCTGGATTTTATTGATTCGGGGGGGCTGGGGATGCTGTTGTTGCTGCGGGATGCCTGCATCAAACAAAAAATGGCCCTGTCCCTGAGCAATGCCAAGGGGGACGTTCTGCGGATTTTGGACATCGCCAAGTTTGATCAGTTGTTCAAAGTGGTTGGCTAAACCCAAAAAATCTATGTTTGGGGGTTATGGTGTTTGCCTTTTCGAGCCATGCCATCCTAGGGAGTGACTGTGCCGCCCGAGTGATTTCGGCGTTGCCACCCATGGATGATGATACCCGTTTTTGCGTCAGGGTTTGCCTGCACGAGGCCCTGTATAATGCGGCCCTGCACGGCAATCTGGAACTAAAAGACATTCACCACAGCGGCATTGGGCAGCAGGTCCAGGAACGTCTGCAGGACCCCGTGTTGGGATCGCGGTGCGTCTTTGTTGATCACAACAGGGATGCCGATGGTTTAGAAATGACCGTTAGGGATTGTGGCCAGCAGGCGTTTTCATGGCCCACAGAGGACCTGCCCCACCGGATTCATGGGTTAAAATTGATCCGTCAGTTGACGCATCAAGTAACTTTTGATCCCACAATCAAAACATTGACGATGCGGTTTTGTTGGAAAGAGGCCATATAATGCAATCCCCGCACCATTATACCAACGCCCGCATTTTGATTGTGGATGATGACAGGGTGAACCGTCATTTGATCCGCGCCCTGCTATCCACCAAGGGATATACCCACATTTTTGAGGCCGCCGATGGCATCGAAGCGCTAGCGATGAAAAAGCAGCACAATCCGAACCTGATTTTGCTGGATCTTCATATGCCGCATCTCAGCGGGTTTGACGTTTGCCGCATCATCCGGCGGGACCATGATCACGACGATATCCCCATTTTGGTTATTACCCAAATGGACAGTTCGCAGGACCGCGCGGCGGCCTTTGATGCGGGGGCCACGGATTTAATCACAAAACCGGTTCACAAGGGGGAATTGCTGGCTCGTGTGTCCATTCATCTGGGGCATCAGTTTTTAACGCAGGATTTGATGCATTATCAAAAACGCGTGGCCCATGAACTGCGCCGTGCCTACGAAATTCAACGGTCTCTGTTGCCATCATCCCACCAAATTCAAACCATCAATGGCCATTATGGCCTCAGCATAGAGGGCTATTGTCACCCCTGCACCGAACTGGGTGGGGATATGTGGCATGTCTCTGCGCTGGATGGGCATCGGGTGTTGATGTCTTTGGTGGATTTCAGCGGGCACGGGGTGCATGCCGCCCTGCATACGGTGTGGCTGCAGGCCTATATGGGCCATCATCCCATGGGGGCGGAGGAGCATCCGGATACCTATTTGCTTAAAATCAACAAGGCCCTGAAAGCCTATATGCCGCTAGGGCATTTTGCCACCATGATTGTGATGGTTTTGGATACGCAGCAGCATACCCTAACCTATGCCTCGGCCGCCCACCCGCAACTGATTGTTTGGGATGCTAAGGGACGTTGCACCCACATTGCCCAAAACCAAAGCCTGCCGCTGGGGATTGTTGAGGATGCCGCCTTTGAGGCCGTCACCGTCCCCCTGCCAGAGGGGGGGAGTTTTTTTGCCTATAGCGATGGCCTGCTGCATCCGGATTTATGCGAAACGCCCTTTACCGAATCATCCTTAAACACGCTGGCCCACCAAAGCGCACCGGAGTTTTTTCTGGATTTGATCAAAGCCTATTTAAACGTCACCCGCCCCCATCACGGACCCGATGACAATACCTTTCTGTTCGTCAGTAGGGGCGGGGAGGAAGCCTTGGCAGCGGCATCATGACCACCCCCCCACCCCCTTTGGTGGATGCTGCGCGTTGGGAAACCTTGCGTCACGATGTGGGGCAGGATGTTCTGATGGCATTGATTCAGGAATTTTTGGCCACGGATTATGAAACGCCCCTAAAAACCTTGGCCACACAAAGCCCCAAGCAACAACGCGAAACCCTACACGCCCTAAAAGGCGTCGCCGCCAATATGGGCGCCGCGGCCTTGGTGGCGATGTGTCACCGCCTAGGCCATCAAGCAAAGATCACCCCCGAAGATCAGGCGTATATTTTGAGGGTTTTGGGGGATACGCGGGGGGGGATCAGGTTACAGGTGACGGGGGACAGGTGACAGGGGGTTGTGTTTCCCCTCCGCTGGAGGGGTGCCCCGCAGGGGCGGGGTGGTTGGTTATCGCACACAAAAAACCACCCCGTCAGGCTTGCGCCTGCCACCCCTCCGAGGGAGGGGAATACAAAGACACCCCCATTTCCCTGCCCCGCAGGGGCGGGGGGGATCAGGGGACAGGTGACAGGAGGGTTGTGTTTCCCCTCCGCTGGAGGGGTGCCCCGCAGGGGCGGGGTGGTTGGTTATCGCACACAAAAACCACCCCGTCAGGCTTGCGCCTGCCACCCCTCCGAGGGAGGGGAATACAAGGACACCCCCATTTGCCTGCCCCGCAGGGGCGGGGGTGGGTCTTGGGGTTTTTGTTTCTTGATCGTCCGCTTCCTTGTTAACCAAAAAAAAAGACGGTAAGGTTTTTAGAGTCTGTTCGTGATCTCATGATTCCACCCCCCCTCATCCCATGCATTTGCCCCGAATCCTTACGCCCACAACGTCAATCCGAATTGGCCTGCTCGGCGGGTCGTTTGATCCGCCGCATGTGGGGCATTTGGCGTTGGCGCAGCAGGCCATGACGCGTTTAAATCTAAACCGCGTGTGGTGGATGGTTGCCCCCACCAATCCGCTGAAGCACTTTGCGGGGGGATACGCGCCGCCGCCGCAAGATGTGCGTTGTCAGGCCGTGCGCCGGATGCTGAAAACCCACCCCAACATGGATGTTTTGGGATTGCCAGAGGACGGCAAGACCTATTTCACCTTGCAAGCCCTAAGCGCCGCGTATCCCAAAGCCCAGTTTGTCTGGCTGATGGGGTGGGATGCCTTTTGCCAGATCCATCGGTGGGACCGCTGGCAAGACATCATGACCCAGCATCGCCTTGCGCTTTTTGATCGTATGGGTTACAATGGGGTTATGCATCCTGTGGCCGCTTTCGCATTTTCTGATTATCAGACCTCCCCCCAAAGGATTTTTGAAACCCCTGCCGGCTGGTGCCGGTTGCGGTTGCGGTTGCCAAGGATTTCCTCGACTGAACTTCGCGCTGCGTCCTGATTATGACCTCTTCTTTACCCCAGACCCCTGTTTTATCCGCTGTCCCCTCCCCAGACCAGACCCTGCCGCCAGAGGTTGAGACCCTAAGGGCCTTTCTGGAGGACAACAAAGCCCAAGACATAACCATTCTGCCTATTGCCGATAAAACGGTGATGACGGACGTTTTGATTGTGGCCACGGGGACGTCGCGGGCCCAGATTCACGGCCTGGCCGATAAGATCATTGAGACCTTTGCCACCCCCACCCATCCCATCCGCCGTGATGGCTATGGGGCCACGGATTGGGTGGTTTTGGATGTGGGATCCGTCATGATCCACCTGTTTCGTCCTGAAGCGCGGGCGCTGTATAATTTGGAGGGCATGTGGTCCTAACCCTCCCCCCCTTGGACACCCTGCAAGAAACCTATCGCGGCCTAACCACCGAGGGGTTGATGCACCGCGCCCTGACGCAGGATTTTCCGTCGGGTCTGGCCATGGTGTCGTCCTTTGGCACCGAATCCGCCGTTTTGCTGCATCTGATGGCACAAGTGAATCCCGATCTGCCCGTTTTGTTTTTGGATACAGAAAAACTGTTCCCCGAAACGCTGGACTATGTGCAAACCCTGACCCAGCATCTAAGGCTGACCAACGTGCATTGGTTAAAGCCTGATCCCCTGATTCATCAGGACGATCCCGATGGCACCCTGTGGCAGCGGGACGTTGACCGGTGCTGTGAACTGAGAAAGATTTTGCCGCTGCAAAAGGCCCTGACCCCCTACCGCGCATGGATCACAGGGCGCAAGCAATACCACGGCGGCAGCCGCACCGCGCTAGAGCCCATCGAATACGACGGCACCCATTACAAAATCAATCCCCTGTACAACTGGCCCTTTGCCCGTTTGCGGTATCATATCGAAACCAACGGCTTGCCGGATCACCCCCTGCTGGATAGCGGGTATTTGTCCGTGGGCTGCGTGCCCTGCACCAAGCCCGCCACCAACACCAGTGACCCCCGCGCCGGCCGCTGGATCGACCGCGAAAAGGATGAATGTGGGATTCATTTTTAGGGGATTAAGAGTAAAGAGCCGCCATTTCCCGCTCTTTTTCCTCTTTTTTTGGGTGCTGCTGGGGGCAAGACGGGGAATCAGAGACCAAAAAAGGCCTGAGATTCTGGGCAATGGCACGGATAACGGGCACACAAACACTGTTGCCGAATTGTTTATAGGCCTGAACATCGCTGACGGGGATTTTAAATGTATCGGGAAAACCTTGTAGGCGGGCGGCCTCTCTGGGTGTGAGCTTGCGTGGATTTTTCGTGCTTCCTTGATCAATTAAAATTTCTGATCCATCTTTGTAATAACGGGCCGAAAGGGTGTTGGTATAGGGCGATGCGTGATGAAACAGCGTGTATCCAAAGCCGTTGCCTTTGGTGATGTGGCTTTGTTTTCTTTTTTGATGGCCTTCCCATAAACGATCAGACAACGTATAGCGGTCGTGAACCGTATTGTCCAAAATATCCCCAACACAGGTTTTTTCCAACGTGGGACGGGGAAAGGAAAACGTTTGGCCCTGTTTCAGGCCAATGATATAAATGCGCTCTCGGTTTTGGGGGATTCCAAAATCTTTGGCTGCCAAGATATGACTGGACACTGTATAGCCGCAGTCTTGCAACGTTTGCGCGATCACGCGGTAAGTATGCCCCTTGTTGTGGGTTTTGAGTCTTTTGACATTTTCCAAAAGAATCACGTTTGGATGGTGTTCTTTAACAATTTTGGCAATGGAAAAAAACAATGTGCCCCTGGCATCGTCAAAGCCCCGTTGCAAACCCGCCTGGGAAAACGGTTGGCACGGAAACCCCGCCAACAACAGATCAAAAGGGGGAATGTCTGAGGGATGAATTTTTGTGATATCGCCGTGGGGAACATCCCGAAAGTTGGTATAATAGGTTTCTTTGGCAAATTTATCGATTTCCGATGAAAACACGCATCGCCCGCCCAGTTCGTCAAACGGCAGACGAATGCCCCCAATACCCGCAAACAAATCAATAAACCGAAAGGTCATGAGGATTTCCAATACTCTAGCGTTTGAGGAATTTCACTGAAGAAAAAATCTTCAAAACTGATAACATTTCTTTTGTTAAACAGGGATGAGTGTTCCTTAACGCTTTTGTAGACCACCAAAATGACATTATGATTGGCCATTTGCTCCACTTTGTTTAGGCTAACGTTTTCATCCACCGTGAGCAGATAAATGCTGGGCAGGCCCGTTCTGTTAATTTCTTCGATGACCTCTTGCCACCGTTCGCGCAGCGTGGTTTTCATGGTTCCGATGATAACTTTATCCCGTCTTTGTTCAAAGGCCTCAAGGCTTGGCAAGAGAGAATCAACAATTTTCCCTAATTTTTTGGATTTAAAATTTTTAGAGCCCACGCTGGTTTGGGATGCATAGGAATATCCTAAAACATCGTATAGTCCATAAATAATCCCCTCAAAAATTTTCCCTGCTCGTGCTCGTCTTGATTGTGTGTTGCTTAACGATAGCCTGTAGATATAGGGATAAATTTGACCCGAAAAATCCCCAAAAAAATCCCGCAATCTGTGTTTTATGTCTTTCTGGCTTTTTTCAAAACAATCATAAAGAGCTGTAAATTTTTCCGCAGGAACAGCGAACTTTTCAGAAATATGATTCAGCACATAGGTGTTCATTTGGGCTTCTTGGATAAGAAATGAACGAAAAGATTCATCCCGCAAGCGGGAAATCAACGATGATAAATGTTGGCCCTCTCGCAGATTTTCCATGAATTCCGCGTGATCCCGCAACACGGTTTTCACAGTTTCCTTAGGGGAGAGGATAAACGTTTTTCTGGCTGCCTGTACGTATACATCAAATTGTTTTTGTTCGTTTTTTGGTATTTCCGTTAAAAAAGTTACATCGTTCATAAACACCCCAAACATACCCAAGCAATGTACAAGATCAAATCAAACGAATCAATCCCAAACCCCATCTTTACAAAGCTATTTATTCAAAAAAGCAGACAAGCCCCCCACAAACATGACTTTTCATTAGACAAACACAGCCCAGCTTTTCATAATGGTTTTTTAAAAAGGATGAGGGGTTTGGCGTTATGAATTTACCCATGGTGTTGACGTTGTCACGTTTGGCCATATTGCCGTTGTTTTTTGTTTTGATGATTCTGCCGTTTTCTTGGGCGTCTTATGGGGCATTGGTGATGTTTGTGGCGGCGGCTTTGACGGATTTTTTGGATGGGTTTCTGGCCCGTCAGTTGGGGCAAACGTCGGATCTGGGCGCCTTTTTGGATCCTGTGGCGGATAAACTGTTAACCCTAAGCGCCCTGATTATGTTGGTTTTTGTGCAGCAGCTCAGTATGGTGGGTCTGCTGGCCGCCCTGTTTATTTTGTGGCGAGAGGTCGGCATCATGGCCCTGCGCCAAGCCATGGCCAACAAAGGCCACCCTGTTGATGTCACATGGATTGCCAAGGTCAAAACCGCCGTGCAATTTTTGGCCATAACCCTGCTGTTGCTGGCCTTTGCGCGGGTGGATGAAACCATCAACATCATTGGCCAAGTTTTGTTGGTGATGGCTGCCTTGCTGACCATGCACAGTTTTGTGGGATACGTTCAGCAAGCCCTGCCGTTTTTCAAAGACGCCGATGTTCAAAAGCATGACGAGGAAACGTTGTGACCCTTCACGCCTTTTTGGATGACAGCCTGCCGCGTTTGGTGTCCGCCTGTTTTGATGCGGGGGATGTGATTTTGCGCCATTACAAATCGGGGATCACCGCGGAGGTTAAGGCCGATGGTTCCCCCTCTACGGTGGCGGATAAAGAGGCGGAGGCGGTGTTATGCGCCACCCTGAATGCGCTGCCCCAACAGTTTCCCATTATTGCCGAGGAAGCCTCGGAGGGCGAACTGCCGCTGGAGGTATCCCACGAAACCTTTTGGTTGCTGGACCCACTGGACGGAACGCGGGAATTCCTGACCCATACCGATGAATTCACCGTCAACATAGGTCTGGTGCACCAAGGCATCCCCGTCTTTGGCATGGTGTATATTCCCGTAGAGGGCCTGCTGTTTTTTGGCCGCCAAGGCCGAGGCGCCTGCATGATGCAGCGAGATGGCATCGCAATCCCTTTGACGGCCAGCACGCGCCCCCTGAATCAGCTGCGGATGATCACCAGTCGCCAGACCAAGGCCTCCCCCCAAGCCTTTTTGGACAAAATCGCCCCCGTGGCCCAGGTGACCACAGAGCTGCACGCCGGCAGTTCCCTGAAATTTTGCCGCATTGCCCAGGATCGCGCTGATCTTTACCCCCGCCCGGGCCGCACCATGATGTGGGACACCTGCGCGGGGGATGCGCTGCTGCGCTCTATGGGCGGCATAGTCATGGACGCCACAGGCGCCCCCCTGAAATACGATTCCAAAACCCTAGAAAATCCCCCCTTTATGGCCCTGTCCGCGGGGGTTTGGGGGGTTCTGGTGACAGGGTACAGGTGAGGGGGGGGGGACTCCTCTGGCGTCAGGGGGCCGTTTAGGAATATGACGATACAAATGATGTCAGGGGTTTGGCGGTGTCGGGGAAAGCTTTGATGACCTGAGCATCCATGGTCACAAGGGGCATTTTAAGATGCCGCGCCAAGGCCACGTATTCACAATCATATGCGGTACAGCCGCTGCTGGCGGCCAACGTCAAAACAGTCGTTGAGGCGACATCGCGCGTATTTTCGGCCAAAATCTCTTCGATCATATCCTGAATCGCCAAAGCTTGGGAGAGCGTCAACACGGATTTTTTAAGATAACGTGCCAAAACATTCCGAAATTCGCTACGCCATAAAGAGGGTGCGAACCAAACAGGATGATGCACCAACAAAGACTCGGCCAGTGGCGTTAGCTGTGACGGCAACGCCAGAGACACCAAAACATTAGCATCCACAACAATCACAGGCGTCCCTGATTCAGGGCGTCCTGAATGTCCTCCTCTGTCAACGGGTTCATCACAGGACGCAGGGCCCGCAAACGATCCAAACGATTGTCCGAGGGTGTTACGGCATCTGACGCAGACAAAGCCCGTTCAAGACAATAAATCGCCTGAGCATGCAAAGAGCGATGCTCTCTGTGCGCCGCTGCTTTTAAAGCCACGTACAAAGATTCGGGTATATTTTTGAGCGTGAGGGCTGTCATAATACCTCCAAAACACAACCATTATGCATCTTTTTGGGGAATTTTTCAAGGGGGGTATTATTTAAAAAAACCCTTGCTATCCCCCCCCACACCCCCTTAGATAAAAAGGATTTTTTTGTTCCTTTTTATAGGTTGTTATGCCCAAATCCCCCCTGAAATCCAAGCCTTTACAAACCCCCTCTTTGCCCAATGCGGGGGGGCGGGGGGTGGTCAGCAGCACCACGTTGTCCGTGCGGGGGGCGCGGGAGCATAATTTGAAAAACATCGACGTGGACATTCCCAAAAACCAATTAACGGTGATTACGGGGGTTTCGGGGTCGGGGAAGTCTTCGCTGGCCTTTGATACCATTTATGCTGAGGGGCAGCGGCGGTATGTGGAAAGCCTCTCCTCCTATGCCCGCCAGTTTTTGCAGCTGATGGAAAAACCCGATGTGGATCACATCGACGGCCTGTCGCCGGCCATTTCCATTGACCAGAAAACCACCAGCCGCAATCCGCGCTCCACCGTGGGGACGGTGACAGAGATTTACGATTACCTGCGGTTGCTGTTTGCCCGTGTGGGGGTGCCGCATTCTCCGGCCACGGGATTGCCCATTGCGCGGGAAAGCGTGTCCCAAATGGCGGACCGCATCGAAACATGGCCCGAGGGCAAGCGCATTTTGATTTTGGCCCCCGTGGTGCGGGACCGCAAGGGGACCTTTGTGGATTTGTTTCAGGATTTACGGAAAAAGGGGTTTGTGCGTCTGCGCATCAACGGCAAACAGGTGGGGATGGACGAAATTCCCGCGCTGAAAAAAACATTAAAACACGATATTGAGGTCGTGGTGGACCGTCTGGTTTTGGGCGGGGATATCCGCACCCGTTTGGTGCAATCGCTGGAAACCGCCACCAAGCTGAGCGAGGGGATTTTGTGGGTTTTGGATGCGGATTCCGATGAAAAAACCGTGTTTTCTGAGCATTTTTCATGCCCCGAATCGGGCTTTGCGCTGGATGATATTGAACCGCGTTTGTTCAGTTTCAACAGCCCCCACGGCGCCTGCGCCACCTGTGACGGTCTGGGTGTGCGGGTGGTGATTGATCCGCGGCGGATTGTGCCGGATGCGTCGTTGAGTTTGGACGAGGGCGCCATTGCCCCATGGGCGGGGAAGTTCCACAGTTATTATGATCAAACCCTCGCGTCTGTGGCCAAGCATTTTGAGGCGCGGATGACCATGCCCTTTGAAAAGCTCCCCAAAAGTCTGCAGCATGCCCTGATTTACGGGACAGAGGTGCCCATCACCATTCAGTATAACGATGGGTTTCGGGCGTACAAAACCAACAAGCCCTTTCCCGGGCTGGTGGGGTATTTGGAAAAACGGTATCAGGCCAACGAACTGTCCGCAGACGATCAGGAACGGTACTGCGTGGAAAAGGACTGCGATGCCTGCGGCGGGACCCGTCTGAATGAAAAGGCGCTGTGTGTGAAAATTGCGGGCAACACCATTGCGGGCGTAACGGCGTTGTCCATTGGGGATGCGTACCTGTGGATTGCCGAAACCCTGCCCCCCCAGCTGGGTAAGCAAGATCACGCCATTGCGGATCGGATTTTGCGGGAAATTCGGGAAAGGTTATCCTTTCTGAACAATGTGGGCCTGTCGTATTTGACCCTGCACCGCCACGCCAGCACGCTATCTGGCGGGGAGAATCAGCGGATTCGCCTAGCCTCCCAAATCGGATGCGGCCTGAGCGGGGTTTTGTATGTGCTGGATGAGCCCTCCATCGGCCTGCACCAGCGGGATAATGACCGTTTGCTGGAAACGCTGCGCAATTTGCGGGATTTGGGCAACACGGTTTTGGTGGTGGAACACGACGAAGACGCCATGCGCACCGCCGATTATTTGATTGATATGGGCCCCCGCGCGGGGCGCTTTGGCGGGGAAGTCGTGGCCGCCGGCACGCCCGATGTGGTGATTGCGCATCCCAAAAGCCTCACCGGTGCCTATTTACGGGGTGATCAACAGATTACCCCCCCCGCAACACGGCGCAAAGGGAATGGAAAAACCCTGTCCCTGCGCGGGGTGCATTATCACAATTTGCAAAATGTGAATGTGGACATTCCGCTGGGGACCCTGACCTGTGTCACGGGGGTGAGTGGGTCGGGCAAGTCGTCCTTGGTCATGGACAGTTTGTATCAGGGGATGTTGGCCCGTTTTTGGCGTTCGGACCTGCAACGCTATATGCACAGCATCGAGGGCGGGGAATGGATCGACAAAGTCATCGAAATTGATCAATCCCCCATCGGACGCACGCCGCGGTCCAATCCCATCACCTATATCGGGGCCTTTACGCCCATTCGGGATTGGTTTGCGGCCCTGCCCGAGGCCAAAGCCCGCGGGTACGCCGTGGGCCGCTTTTCCTTTAATGTGAAGGGGGGGCGGTGCGAGGCCTGTCAGGGGGACGGGCTGATTAAAATTGAAATGCACTTTTTGCCCGATGTGTATGTGGAATGCGAAACGTGTAAAGGCAAACGGTACAACCGCGAAACGCTGGATGTGACATACCGCGACAAATCCATTGCGGATGTCTTGCAAATGAGTGTTGAGGAAGCCCTGTCCTTTTTTCATCCCATACCCGCCGTGCGGGATAAAATCAAACTGCTGCAGGATATTGGGCTGGATTATATCCAGCTGGGACAGGCCGCCAACACCCTCTCCGGCGGGGAAGCGCAGCGCATCAAACTGGCCAAGGAATTAACCAAACGCGCCACCGGCCGCACGCTGTATATTCTGGATGAACCCACCACAGGATTGCATTTCGAGGACGTCCGCAAACTGCTGGCCATCCTGCAACAGCTGGTGGATCAGGGCAACACGGTGGTGGTGATTGAGCATAATCTGGACGTCATTGCCTGCGCCGATTGGATCATCGATCTGGGCCCCGAAGGCGGCAGCGGCGGCGGCCACATCATCGCCGCCGGCACCCCCGAAGACGTCATCAAAAACCCCAAAAGTTATACAGGGCAGTATTTGGGGCGGAAGACAGGTAACAGGTAACAGGTGACAGGTAACAGGTGAGATTTGTCCCCTCTCCCGCGTGCGGGGGAGGGATAGGGAGGGGGTGCCGCCCCAATTTAGGCGTTTCCCCGCCCTCTCCCCGACGGGGAGAGGGGGATGTGTTTGAAAAATATCTTTATAACGCCATGAAAATGGGATATTATGAACAAAATCATGAACCTGTGATGAACTGCCGATCTATGGGGGAAAGGTATGGACGGCATTTTATACCCCCCGTGGGGGCCGGATACGGTTGTTTTCGGTGCGCCGTGCCCGTTTAAAGGAGGAAGAGATTTATGCCCAAAAAAACCCCTGATTTTCCCCTGACCGCCAAGGCATTGGAGGAAAAATTTGACAATGGCGGGGATACGGACGCGGATTTTGATTGGGCGGCGGCCCAGCGTCCCGCATGGGGGAAACAGACCCGCATTCAGTTGAACGTTCCGGTGTGGATGCTGCAGCGCCTGGATGAAGAAGCCCAGCGGGTGGGCGTGCCCCGTCAGTCCGTGATCAAAATGTGGCTGGCCGATCGCTTGGGGACTTCGGGGGGTGTTTGAAAAAGACATCACCATGACCAATATTGACAATAATTGCCATTTATGCCATAATTATAGGCAAAGCATTTGGAATGCATTATGCAGAAAGATACCCCATGGCCAGCACGTTGAACATCTCCCTGACTGATGAATTGCGGCGATTTGTGGACAGCCGCGCCAGCGATCAGGACGTTTATTCCACCCCCAGCGAGTATATCCGTGATTTGATCCGTCGGGACAGAGAAGCCACAGGCATCATGACCCACCTGCAGCGGGGGTTAGAGGATATCAAACAGAATCGCTTTTCCAAGGACAGTGTTTTGGATATTCTCAAGGATTATCAATAGTGTCCCATGCCCGCTATGTTCTGACCCAGAGTGCGGGGGAGGGATAGGGAGGGGGTGTCGCCCCAATTTAGGCGTTTGGGGCTTTCGGCCCCTCTCCCCCGCCCTCTCCCCGACGGGGAGAGGGGGGTGTTGGGTGCGGGGCGGAAGGCAGGTGACAGGTGACAGGTGACAGGTGACAGGTGACAGGTGAGATTTGTCCCCTCTCCCGCGTGCGGGGGAGGGATAGGGAGGGGGTGCCGCCCCAATTTAGGCGTTTGGGGGTTTCGGCCCCTCTCCCCCGCCCTCTCCCCGACGGGGAGAGGGGGATGTTGGGGGCGGGGCGGAAGGCAGGTGACAGGTGACAGGTGACAGGTAACAGGTAACAGGTAACAGGTAACAGGTAACAGGTAACAGGTAACAGAGCATTTCTCTTTTTTTAAAAAGGGTCCATAAAAATGTGAATAAAATGCTTGACTAATATATATATATATATATTAAGGTAAAATCTGTCTTCTGCTGCCTCGTTGCCTAAAAGTGCTCCTAACTTTTTGAATTTTCAGATTTTCTGAATCTTCGGAAGTGAAGGTCACTTGAATGCATGTTGCAGCTGCAGGCTAATCACCTCAACCCTTGTATCCAATGAAAGGACCACTCTCATTTCTCTCTGTCTGTGCTCTCACCGCCCTCTTCGGGCTGGCTCTTGCTCCGTCGGCTAACGCCGAACGAGTGTGGGAGGAAAAGGCCCCTAGGGCCCAATGCTACGAGGAGATCAATGATGGCCGCCAAGACATCAAGTGTCCCCGTAGAATAGGGAATGACTACTGGGTGGGCCACCCCATTTTTATGGGCTGGAGCCCTGAGGCTCGAACGGCAGAAACCTCAACAGGGAGAACCTGTTGGGCGGTGACTTGGAGACCCGATTACTCCACCCCTATGACCATCGGTCCCTTTCAGTGGTTCGTTAATAACGAGCCCCTGCGGTTCCCGTGTCCGTGACCTGCCACCCCCCCCCACGGGGGGATTGGCTAAGAATCACCCTCCTTGTGGGGGTGTTTTCGTTTTTGGGGGGCTAGGAAGGTGGGGCGTCCCCCCCCTTAACACCTCTCACTTTTTTATGCCCTTAATCATCCGTCATCCCAGACCAGCGAGCCATAGCGAGCGCCGATCTGGGATCCAGCGCAAATGCCAAAACGCGAAGCGTTTTGTTCCTTAGTTTTCACACTACAAAGGCAAAAGGCTGCGCCTTTTGACAGTGGCGCTGGATACCGGATCAGCGGTCGCTGCGCTCCCTTGTCC
>JBIIHL010000040.1:0-11040 GCA_044235825.1 Alphaproteobacteria bacterium
ATTCACGATGGGCGCCAGATTGACGGTAAAGGTATGACCATTGATCAGCAGTTCCGTTTTGCCGCCATTTTCGGATTTGGACAGAGATAACTTCGCCCCTGTTTGAAAGTCCTCAAACACGCTCACGTGGGTGCCAATCATAGAGGCAGGGTTAAAGTCCGGCATGACGGATTTGAAGTAAACCCCTTTTTTGTTAAACAACTGTGTTGCTTCTCGGTTCATTTGGGCGATACGTCCCTCAGGATCCACGATCATGACGGGGGTTGAGGCATTCAGCAGTCCTGCCTTCATCTGGTAGGCGCTGATGGTGGCCTCTTTCAGGGCGGTACCTGCCCGTTCCAGTTCGCCCACTTCATCGCGGCGTCCAGAATCCACAATGGTTAAGCCTTGGGTTTTTCCCGAAGCCAACGCCGTCATGTTATGGGCCAAATTCTGAATGGGGCGGGAAAAACGACCAGCATACCAATACACAAATCCACCCATGATCGCCAAGGTTATGAGAACTGTTGTGACAGCATCACGAATCAAAGCTTTGTTCCCAGCGTAAACTTCTTCTTCGTCAATCATGGTGACCACAGCGTAGGAACTGCCGTGAAAATCAAATTTGTAATGCATGGCCAGACGATCTTTGCCATTCCATTCCATTTCACGAGAACCATTTCCTTCGGAAAGAGCTGTTTTTAAAAAACCCTCGTCAAACGTCAGGTTTGCAAATTGGTCAGGTCCGTGAAACCGTGTTTCGGTGACAACTTTGTTTTGACCGTTGACCAAAAAGGCTTCGCCAGTTTCCCCTAGGCCGCTGGCATCTTTCATTTTTTCGGTCATCACACCCAAAGGCATTTGAAAAGCCAAAACGCCCATAGCCTGTCCGTTATTATCCAAAACGGGAATTCCAATAAAACTGGCAGGGACGTTGTTGCTGGGTGCATAGGGGGCAAAGTCAAAAAAGCGAATCTCGCCTTCTTTGGCCGCGATGGTTTCACGGAACAGTTTTCCTAAATCTGTATCTTTCCAAGGACCTGTTATAAGGTTTGTGGCAAAATCCAGTTCTTTGAAAACTGTGTAAACAAGATTACCATTTCTATCAAACAAAAAGATATCATAGTACTGATTTTGCTGCAAAACAGTGCGAAAATAAGGATGATATTTTTTGTGAAGTTGGTGATAGGTTAATTCTCCATCAGCATAATCCAGACGCTCTTTTTGGCCTGTGGGGTTGGGATTGTTGGTGATGTAAGCATCTTGTAACATTTCGGTGGGATTTCCAGAGATTTCAGACCAAGCCGCTGAAAAATCTTGGATGGATTGTCGCGTCAAAGGACTGGCAGCTATGCTGCGTAAATTGGCATCAATGGTGTTTAAGTAAGAGGATAAATCATCTTCCTTTAAAGAGGTGACAACATCGAGACGCTGATGAAATTGATCAAAAGCATGTTGTGACGCAATGTAGGTTGATACCCCTAATTGAATGGCTGACGTGACGACAACTATCGTCGTAATCAGCACGGTGAGTTTCCAAGTGATTTTCATGGTGCATCCTATGGTAGAAAGTTTATAACTTTTCCCATAATGCGCGAGAGTGTTTGAAAAAGTGTTAAGGGGGAAAGGAAACTTTTAAAAAATAAGAGCGAATGCAGGATTATATTTTCAGTTTGACCTGCGCTGCAGCTCCGCCACGATGTCATCGGGATGAATGCCCTGATTCAGGCATAGCACCAAAACATGATAAAACAAATCGGCCAATTCATAAACCGTGGCGGCTTTGTCCTGTTGAACGGCGGCCAGGGCGACTTCTAATCCCTCTTCCCCCACCTTTTGGGCAATTTTTGGTGTGCCGCTGGCAAGCAGGCGTGCGGTGTACGAGGTTTCGGGGTCCCCTTCCCGCTTGGCGGCCAAGGTTTGGTAGAGATCATCAAGAAACGTTTGCAAAGGCATTTGACTTGTCAACCTTAAGGAGATATGGCAAAAAACAGGGGCATTTTACAGGATATCAGAGATCAACACAATGGCCGGTCATTCCCAGTTTAAAAACATTATGCACCGCAAAGGGGCCCAAGATGCCAAGCGCGGAAAAGTGTTTACCAAGTTAATCAAAGAAATCACCGTGGCGGCCAAGCAGGGGGATCCTGACCCGTCCAAAAATCCCCGCTTGCGGGCCGCCTTGGCCGAGGCGCGTGGTCACAACATGCCCAAAGACAATATTGATCGCGCCATTAAGCGGGCTGCGGAGGTGGGTGTGGGGGATGATTATGTCAGCATTCGCTACGAAGGGTACGGCCCCAAAGGATCGGCGGTGATTGTGGAAACCCTAACGGATAACCGCAACCGTACGGCCTCAGAGGTTCGGGCGGCCTTTACCAAATATAACGGCAGTCTGGGGGAAACCGGATCGGTGAGTTTTCTGTTTTCCTATGTGGGGGAGATTGTGTATCCCGAAACCATCGCCCCCTTTGATCCCATGTTTGAGGCGGCCGTTGAAGCCGGCGCCGAAAACCTAGAGGCCCACGAAGGTCATTATTTGATCACCACCCATGCCGATGATTTGCATCAGGTGGCCTCTGCGCTGAGTGGTCATTATGGGGATCCTTTGCAGGCCAAGCGCATTTGGGTGCCCGAGGCTTTGATCACTCTGCCCCCCGATGATGCCGCCACGCTGGCAAAACTGATTGATGTTTTGGAAGATAACGATGATGTGCAAACGGTTTATACCAATGTTGCCTTGCCTGCCCAAGGGGATGAGGTCTGATGTTGCTGGCTGTTGATGTTGGCAATTCCCACACGGTGTTTGCGCTGTGTCAGGGGCACGAAATTCGGGCCCATGTGCGCATTCCCACAGACACACGCACCACGGCGGATGTGTTATGTGGCACCCTGTCGGGGATTTTAGCCCTGAAAGGGTTTTTTCTGGGGGATGTGACCCGTGTGGTGGTGTGTTCTGTGGTGCCGGGATATGACCGTGTGCTGGCAGAGATGGTGGATGCCTTTTGCCCCCACCCCGCCCATTTTTTAACAGCCAAAGATGTTGGCATGCCTATAGATTTACCCCACCCGGAAACGGTGGGTATGGATCGGTTGGTGAATGCGGCGGCGGCTAAGGGCCTTTACGGCGCCCCTGTGATTGTGATTGATTTTGGCACGGCCACCACCTTTGATGTGGTGACGGCGGCGGGATGTTATGCGGGGGGATTGATTGTTCCAGGGCCAGAGGTTTCTTTGCGGGCCTTGGCACAGGCCGCGGCAAAATTGCCCATGATTTCTTTGGCCCCCCCGCCCAAGGTTTTGGGAAAAACCACGCAGGATGCCATGCAGTCGGGCCTTTATTACGGCTATCTTTCCATGATCGAGGGGCTGCTGTTTCGTTTGAAAGCCGAGGTTTTTCCGGATGTCGATCCCGCCGTCATCGCCACAGGCGGCATTGCCCCCCTGTTTGCCCCTGCCCTGAAGATCCCCAGTGTTGCCGATTTAACCATTCAGGGGATCCTGAAAACGGTGGGGGCCAGCGTTTGACCGGTGACCCCCCTTCCCTTTTGGCAATGTTCAAAGAAGCGTGATTAGTTTCTTTGATTCCCAAACAGACGCAGCATGGCCAGAAACATGTTGATAAAGTCCAGATACAGGGTCAAGGCACCGGCAATAGACAGTTTCTGAAGACCCTCTTGTCCCACGCCGCTGTAATACAAATTCCGAATTTTCTGGGTGTCATAGGCAGTGAGTCCCCCAAAGATCACCAGAGAAATGGCACTGATGGCCATGGATCCAGCACTGCTTTCAAAAATAAAGGCATTAATCAGAGAGCCGATAATCAAAACCCAAAGACCCACGATCAAAAAGGTACCCATGGACGTCAGGTCACGTTTTGTCGTGTACCCATAAAGGCTGAGGCCCCCGAAAAGAGCGGCTGTCATAACAAAAGCCCGTGCGACGCTTTCCCCCGTGTACACAACCAGATACACAGAGGTCATGGCCCCAAAAAGAGCGGCAAACCCGTAAAAATAAAGCTGAAGACCAGCATAGGACAGGCGGTTCATCACAAAGTTAAATCCAATGGCCATGCCCAGCATCAGCAGACCCAAAATTAGGCCATTGTTTGCGATGAACATGACAGCGGGCTGTGACTGCGCGGTGAAGTAAGCCACCAGAGCGGTCAGCAGCAATCCCACAAACATATTGTTATAAACACGAATCATATGGGCCCGCAGGCCAGGGTCCACCTGGACCTCGGCGCGGCCAGAGGAAGAAATGACTTTTTCATTCAGCATAGAGCAATCTCCAAGGTTTTTTTCAGTCTATAGGTTTCCTATAGTGCCTGCCACTGTATCAATCTTGAGGAAAATAGTCAACTTTTTTTGGATGCAATCATATCATGACGTGCGGCGGATGGGCACACAAAACCCCCATCAAGCTGTTGGCATGTCCCCCTGTGATGCGCACAGTTTGAAGGGTATTCATTAAAGTTTCGGGGGCATCCACCAGAACCGATTGCATCTGGGGGCTGCGGCCCATAAGCTGCCCTGCCTTTTTTCCCCGCGATTCCAACAAAACAGGCACGGTTTGGCTGATGCTGGTTTCGTTAAAGGCTTTTTGGCCTTCGCTGATTAAGGCCTGCAAACGGTGAAGACGTTCCCGCTTGATGTCCTCAGGCACCTGCAGGGGCTCTAGCGCTGCCGGTGTTCCCGGGCGGGGGCTATAGGCAAAGGAATAGGCCTGTGCGTACCCCACGGCCTTGACCAAGGCAAGGGTGTCTTCGAAATCGGCATCATTTTCCCCGGGAAAACCCACAATAAAATCAGAAGAAAACCCGATATCGGGGCGGGCCTGCCGCAGGCGCTCTATGATGGAGAGATAGTCTTCCCGTGTGTGCTTACGGTTCATGGCCCGCAAAATTTTGTCCGATCCTGATTGCACGGGCAGATGCAAAAAGGGCATTAAGACCCTGAGGTCTCTGTGCGCCGCCAGCAAATCATCGTCAACATCGCGGGGATGGGATGTGGTGTAGCGAATGCGTTGCAATTTGGGCAGTTCTGCCAAGGCAAAGAGCAGTTTTCCCAGCCCCCAAACCGTGCCATCAGGCCCCTTTCCGTGATAGGCGTTGACGTTTTGGCCCAAAAGGGTGATTTCCAAAACCCCCTGATTGAGGGCTTTTTCAACTTCCTCAAGGATTTCAACCACCGAGCGCGAGTATTCGGCGCCCCGTGTGTAGGGAACGACACAAAAGGAACAAAATTTATCGCATCCTTCCTGGATGGTGACAAAGGCACTGGCCCGACCATGGGCCACGTCGGGCATGGCCGCATCGAATTTTGTGATTTCAGGAAAATCTGTCAGCAGGGCGGTGCCTTTTTGGCGCAGGACCTTGGTGATCAGCTCTGGCAGATGATGATAGGACTGGGGGCCAACGATCATATCCACAAAGGGGGCGCGGCGGGCCATTTCCTCGCCCTCCGCCTGCGCCACGCATCCCGCCACGGCAATCAAGGTGTCGGATCCCTGTTTGCGGCGTCGGTTACGGATGGTTTTGATGCGGCCCAATTCGGAATAGACTTTTTCTGCGGCCTTTTCCCGAATGTGGCATGTGTTCAGCAGCACCAAATCAGCCTGCTGCATGTCATCCGTTTCCTCGAAATGCAATGGCTTCAGCAGGGCCGCCATGCGCTGGCTGTCATAAACATTCATCTGACAGCCATATGTTTTTAAAAACAGTTTACGGACGGGCGATTCAGGCATGACGGCGACGTTGGGTTTTGGGTTCATGGTCCATAAAGGCGGTGTGATAACGGTGATTCAGGCCCTGTTCAATAACGGTATGGGCTTTTTTGGCCATATCTTTGCGAGAGGCAAAGGTCGATGGGTCCATCACATCATGAAAAACAACATCCACCTGCAATGTTCCCATACCCAGAACAGTCCACAAATGGGAAAACAGGTCCATATCCCCATACCATGCCGTCAACGGGCGCAAACCCCTGTGCATGGGCATGCCGTCCAGCAGGGAATACACCACGGTCACGGGCTGAATCACCAAGTCATCCTGCTCTGCCATGCGAAACAGGGTGGGTTTAAAGGGATAAACCCGATTGCCGTCGTTGCTGGTGCCCTCAGGAAACAGAATCAGGTTTCGTTTTTCCTGTAAAAACAAAGCCAAATCATCCAATTGTTCCTGAGCATGACGTGGTTTTCGGTCCACAAAATAGGTTTTTTGTAGTTTGGCCAGAAAACTGACAACGGGCCAGCTGGCGATTTCTTTTTTGGCGATGAAGGATCCCTCAATCAGGGACCCCAAAACGACAATATCCCAGTAGGAACTATGATTGCTGGCAAAAAGCGTGGGGGTTACGCTGCTGCGTGTGCCTATAACATGAACCCGCAGGCCTGAAATGGCCAAAATGGCCTTGTGCCAGTACAGGGGAATTTTGTGTGTGCTTAGGCGAAAAACAATCGCCAAAACAAACATTCCTATGGCAAAACCGGTGATGAACAGAATCCCTGTTAAACGGAAAAAAGCCACGATATGACGCATAAAAAATCAATACCAACGCACGGTTCTTGGGTTATAAGTCAAAGCAGGGGGCCTGTCCAGAGATCATCGGATAGACCGTTAACAAAATGGCAAGACAACACGTTTAAAAAAATCATCCCTTCTTTAAAGGGATTATGATAAAGTTTGACTTTTCCTTGGCTTTTAAAGGGACATTTTGAACGTTTTATGACCGATGCCCACCGTGTCTTTTTTTATGATACCAGCCTGCGGGATGGGGGGCAGATGCGGGGCATCAGTTTTGGGGTGCGGGACAAACAGATCATCGCAGACCTGCTGGATACTTTGGGGGTGGATTATATCGAGGCCGGCTTTCCTGGGGCCAACCCCGTGGATACCGATTTTTTTGCAGATTTGCCCCCGCTAAAGCACGCCCGTTTTGTGGGCTTTGGGATGACCCGTCGGGCCAAGCTGGAATCCTCAACCGATGCCTCTTTGCAGGCTGTTTTGGGGTGTAACGCCCCCGCTGTGTGTCTGGTGGGAAAGGCATGGGATTTTCAAGTCACGGAGGCGCTGGGCATTCCCCTAGAAACCAATTTAAGCATGATCGAGGACAGCATCCGCGCAGCAGTAACAGCCGGCAAAGAGGTGATTTTTGATGCCGAACATGCGCTGGATGGCTTTAAAAACAATCCGGCGTATATGATCGAAGCCCTAGTCACCGCCCACCGCGCTGGTGCCCGATGGATTGTGTTGTGCGATACCAACGGGGGCAGCCTGCCCAAAGAGATTCAGGCGGCGGTTGAGAGTCTATCGGCCCACATTCCCCACCACCACCTTGGGATTCATTGCCATAACGATGCGGATTTGGCCACGGCAAACTCTCTGGCAGCGATTGAAGCGGGGGCCCGCATGGTTCAAGGGACCATCAATGGCATTGGCGAGCGCTGTGGCAACGCCAATCTGATTCCCATTTTGGCCACCTTAGCTTTTAAATACCCCCATCTTGATTTAGGGGTGGCGGGGGATCATCTGGAGCAATTAACCCCCCTGTCCCGCAGTTTTGATGATGTCATTAACCGCATTGCCAACCCCCATGCTGCCTATGTGGGCAGCGCGGCCTTCGCGCACAAGGGGGGATTGCACATTTCCGCCATTCAAAAAAACAGCGCCCTTTATGAACACATCGATCCCGCCCGTGTGGGCAATCAGCGGGATTTGGTCATGTCGCAACAGGCCGGACGTGCCGCCATTATGGCCCGTTGCCAACGTTTGGGCCTGTCGGTAGAGGCCAAGGCCATGGAGGCTTTTTTAGAGGAATTGAAACGTCTGGAATCTTTGGGATATAGTTTCGATGGGGCTGATGCCAGTTTTGATTTGCTGGCAAGGCGCCGTTTGTCGCCTTTCCCGCCGTTTTACACCCTGCGCAGTTTTCGCGTCATTGACGAACGCCGCTGGAACGCCAAGGGGGAGCTGATCACCCTATCCGAAGCCACGGTCAAAATGGACGTGGGCGACACGCATCATATGGCGGTGGCGGAGGGGAATGGCCCTGTCAATGCCTTGGATCGCGCCCTGCGCACTGTATTATCCCCCTTTTATCCTGAGGTGAATGAAATTCGGCTGATCGATTACAAAGTCCGTATCCTGACCCCCACAGCAGGCACTGAAGCCCTGACCCGCGTCACCATAACCTCAAAAGACCATGACGACCATGTCTGGACCACGGTGGGCGTTTCCGGCAACGTGATTGATGCCTCGTGCCATGCTTTACAGGACAGCCTGATGTATTTTTTGATGCGGGGGGTGGGGGGATGCTCGTAACCTTCCTGTCGCAGGAGGTTTTTGCCCACATGTGGGTGTTCGCCCGTTTGGGCACGGCCCTGATGTTGATGATTGGGATCGGGGACAGTTATGTTTCCCCGCGGATTCGTCTGACCTTTGCATTGCTCCTATCGTTTGTGATTCGCCCTGTGGTGGATGTGCCTGTGTACCCTGACAGCCCCGCCATGATTGTCATCGTGATGGCCAAAGAGGTCTTAATTGGCCTGTTTTTCGGCATGATCGCCCGATTGATTGTGGGGATTATGGATGTGGCCGGATCCACAATCGGGGCGCAAATCGGATTGGGCAGCGCCATGTTGTTTAACCCCGCCATGATCCAACAAACAGGGGTGATCACGGTTTTTATGACGGTGGTGGCGGTCACGGCGGTGATGGTGACGGATTTGCACCATTTGGGTTTGATCGCCCTGGTGGATAGCTATCATATCTTTACCATGAAGACCCCCCTGATGATGGGGGATATGACCTACGCCCTGCTGAAGCTGGCGGATCAAACCATGGTGATTGGCTTGCAACTGGCAGCGCCCTTGGTGGTGATGGGACTGATTTTTAACCTGGGCGTTGGGATTCTGGCCCGTCTGATGCCGCAAATTCAAATCTTTTTTATTTCCGTGCCCCTGCAAATTGGCTTTGGGTTTTTGGCCCTGATGATGGCCTCCGCTGTTATAATACGTGTCTTTTTGGGGGGGTATGAGGATATTTATCAGGGGGTAGGAAGTTTTTAGGGGTATGTCAAAGGCTCTTTTTTGCTATACTCTTCAAACCTTTGATGAACAGGTAACCTGAACATGATTTTTTTGGAGTCTTTGGAAAAAGCCGTTGAGCAATTGCGGGGGGGCATGGCGACGGCCGAGACCTCTTTTGATGACCTATACAGAGATGGTGTGATTCAACGGTTTGAATATACCATGGATTTGGCATGGAAAATTCTGCGCCGCGTTTTGTTGCAATCGTTTGATGTTCAAGAGTCTGATTTGCGATCCAAAAAGGATATTTTTCGCGAAGCCGCCCGCGTATCACTCATTCACGATGCCGAACGTTGGATTGCCCATTACGAGGCCCGCAACCAAACTTCTCATGATGATAACCAAGACAAAGCCGATAGAGTGTTTCAGCAGGCAAAACTGTTTCTGGGTGATGTCCAGCATGTGTTGGAGGTTTTGCATCGTGTCCCTTAACGTTCGCCCCGATCATCTGGCATGGGTTCAAACGTTGCTAAAACACCTGATCCCCACAGCCACCGTGTGGGCCTTTGGATCCCGCGTTACCGGAACAGCCAGAGCAACCTCTGATTTGGACCTTTGCGTGGATAATCATCAAGCCTTGCGTTTTGAAACCTTGGCCGCGCTGCGGGATGCCTTTGCGGAATCCAACGTGCCCTATAAAGTGGATGTGGTGGATTGGCACAGCGTGGATCCTGCCTTTCAGGCCCTTATTCAAAAAAAGCGGGTGGTGATTCAGGAATCAATCATCCCATCAAACACAAAAGGCAAGCACGATGGCACAACAATGGAAATGCACTGACTATCAAACCTATGCTGATTTTGTTCCCGCGCTTGGGGTTGACGTCCTTGGCCTGTTGGACCCACAGACAGACGAAAAAATCTTGGATTTGGGATGTGGTGATGGGGCGTTAACGTCCAAAATCTTGGCTTTGGGGGCGGATGTTGTTGGCTTAGATGCGGCCGATGAACTGGCCACCGCGGCAGAGAAAAGGGGATTAACAATCCTTCGTTTAGATGCCCATGCGTTTTCTATGCCCTGCACCTTTGATGCCGTTTTTTCCAATGCGGCCATGCACTGGATGCATTCCCCCGAAAAAGTGATTGCCAACGTCGCCGCATCGTTAAAGCCAGGGGGACGTTTTGTGGCTGAACAGGGGGGATTTGGAAACGTTGCGGCCCTTTCAACGGCCATTTTGGCCGCTTTGGATGTCATGAATTTACCCTTGCCTGAAAAATTCCCGTGGGATTTCCCAACACCGGAACAGCAAACACAGCGTCTTGAAAACGCTGGGCTTCGTGTGGATGTTATGCAGCTTTTCTATCGCCCAACCCCTTTGCCTAAGGGAATTAAGGGATGGCTTCAAACGTTCATCAGTCCCTTTGTTGATGGCGTCTCGGAAAAGGATCGAGAGGATGTTATCCATCATGCTGTGACATTACTCACCCCAATTTTGAAAGATGCCTCTGGTCAATGGATGGCGGACTATGTCCGGCTGCGCTATAGGGCGACGAAACCCTAAAAAAAATTCCCTTACCGTCCCCCCCCCAACAACAAATACTGCCATAAACTTTGATTGTTAATTTGAACATCTGGACGGGCCATGGGGCCGTTTAGGGTGATGATGATGGGCTGCGTGGCCTGAGGGGACGTCACAGAGGCGCGGAGGTTCACCCGCTGGGATGTCATCTGCAGCGCCCCCTGCAGGCTGATGTCGGCTGTGGGCAATTTGACCTCTGCGCCTTGCAGGGTCAGGGTGCCCCTGCGGAAATCCCCCTGAACCCACACAGACCGCATATCCAGATCTTGGGGCGTTAGGGGGCGGGATAACGCGGCGCCGGCCAAATTTTGAATGGTGTTCAAAACATCGGCGGGGGGACGCATCCCACTGCCCTTAAAGCTGCCTTGGCCCGTTAAGGTTTGCAGATGATCCCGTAAACACCCCCCCCAAGATGATGTTTTTAAAGATAACGTCGTGCTGCCCCCCCAGTTGGACA
>JBIIHL010000041.1:0-10875 GCA_044235825.1 Alphaproteobacteria bacterium
TGAGGGTGGATGTTTTGGGTGAACAGCCCCTGAAGAAAGGTGAAACGATCCCCCCCCGAAACACACAAAGGGGCGCGGAAAGCATCAAGACTAAACATTGCAAAACCATGGCTGTTATACGCTAAGGACCACTCTATCCCCTTTTTGGGGTGCAGGCTAGATTTTAGGGGGAATGTGATGGATGCTACAGAGGATTTGGGCTTTTTTGGGTAGTGTGTTGGGCAAGATTACCTATTGGGGATTGGGTTTATGGTGGGGTTTGATTTTTTGGCTAATAAATTCATTGATACATTATGAAAATTTTTATTCCTCTGACACGCTCTCTGGAAAAAATAGATTTTTATCGTAAATTTCTAAAACATTTTGGTGTTTTGCTGATACCGGCTGAGGCTTTTGTTGATCGAACAGCGACTCCCAAAGAACTTAATCATACGCGTGCCAAGAATATTCTTGGCAAAACTGAGGAGATGACATCTGTTGCGGAAACGCTTGCCAAAAATGAAGCAGGTTTTTTTGCCATGTTATTTTATCATCTGGGCTATGTGCAGGATGGAAAATCTTTGCAAGATGTGGAAACAGCATTAAGGGGCTACATTAATAACAAAAATAATGATAAATTCTTCTCTAATTTTATCAGGGAAGAATACCGTAATGTTGCCGCCGATTTGTTTAAGCATCCGAAAGAGATTGTTTTTGGGGTCGATGATTCTAAGTTATCAATTGACGGTGTTCGGTTCAGCACCATTTATGGGATGGCCGAAAAGGAAAAAAAGAATGTTTCTAAAGAACAGAAAAATGCTGCGCAAGCGTTGGTGAAGATTATTGATGAAAGCTGCGCTGTTATCGCCAAAAAAGCTTGGGATAAGCATATTGCTGAAAACCCGCGTACCACGCAGGATAAGAATGCTTTTATTGCGAATAAAAAAAGCAATCTTTTAGAGGCAATCAAAAAGGATGATAAAGAGTTTCCCGGTGCAATGGCGTCGACGTTTCATGAGGTAGCTGGGGGTATTCCTGCTTTTTATACGTTGGTGTTTGAGGCGCTGGGAAAGAACCAAAGCGATCGTTTGTCTATCCAATATGCCAGCACCATTAATGCCGTTCGGTTTAAACGTGTTGATGGAATGCTGACAGTTAGGGAAGTACGCAATGCTGAGGGTTCACCCGTTTTACGTGGCAATAGTCAAACCCCAGAATTTCTGATGCATCCGCATACGGCACAAGCTTTGGAGCCTAATAAACCGGTTACTTTGCCTCATTGCATTGTTTTGTTCTCTGAAATTACTTTAAGTAGTGCAACATCAGAAGCAATTGTTCGTTGTGGTGGTCGCAAAGAGGCCTTTAAAAAAGGTGGTCTCCTTAAAAAAACCACTTCCCCTATCCCGATTCATCAAGCGCAACTCCCTGTTGCGGTTATTTTTAGCACTGCCGAACAGTTAGAGAATGCCAACAATCATCCTGTCGTTCAACAGTTGCAAGAGTATGGACATCAGGTCACATGCTACACGGCAGGGGCGTTGCTCCCTGAACTTGAAAGCCAAGGAATTTTTGATCCCAGCCAGTTTGGCCATGACCATGGAGAGGCTTTTTACCAAGCCGTCACGGGGAATGGTGTGTTTGTGTTACTGCCAGAAGAGCAGGCACAAGATAATCTTGATATGGATACTTTAGAATTAGCTCTGATTATTAACACTATGATCGGGAAAGCCAATGCGGATACGGGCAAGCGAATCATACGGGTTGGCGATGAAACACCTATTCATGAGGCCATAAAAAGAACCCAAGAAATCTGTTTGACCTCAAGTCCATTGTTATTGAGTTGTCGAACACCCCTTGAAGGTTTTGCTGAAACTTTTGAAAACGTGATACAAGAATCTTCCATACGGCTTGGGGCAAGTCCGGTTGTTCGATACCCTAATCACGGTAGGCTTCCTAATCAAGAATCCTCGTCGCTATGTGAGGAGCAATTTATTATTCTCAGTTTTTGTGGCAGTGCTATATGTCAAGAACCAGAAACATTAGCTTTTTCTGAAACAAAAATGCGCGGTATTCTTGATGCTGCCATCACACAAGCAAGGGCAGAAAATAAAAAGATCATTGTTGTCCATGGCGCGGGTCATGAGGGTCTGATGGGAATTTTTGATAGGGTTGCGTCTGAATATCAAGAGCAAAACCCTGATTTGATTGCGGTTCTGGGTGCCACAACACCAGAATTGTTGGAAACAGAAGCCGAAGGCAAGCCGCCCACACGGGGTATTCTTTATAATATCCTTTATTTGCAGCGTCTTGGTATCGTTACTGGGGCTCTGAACATGTGTGTTGGGCCTGGCGGTCTTGGGACTGTGCACGAAGTGTTGGAAGTTTTGCGTCTGGGAAAAAGTCTTGAAAATCAAGGAAGAAACATCCATATTGATCTTAGTCTTTTTAAGGATGATGATCCCATAAAGCCGCTCTTCGCCGCGATATGTGAGATGTTCAACCAGCCTGTGTCAACAGAACAAGCATTTGTGCCACAATCTGTAGCATCAGATGTGTTAACGATGTTATTCTCTCGCAGGGCTTCCCGATAACCCTCCCTCACAGGTACTTCCAAAAAACCCTCTGGACAACCCCCCCCTTTGGTTATTATAAGGATAGGCTCTGTGCCCAGATAGCTCAGTCGGTAGAGCAAAGGACTGAAAATCCTTGTGTCGGGGGTTCAAATCCCTCTCTGGGCACCAGAAAGTCCCTTGGTTTCTCCTTGGTTTTTCAGCGTTTTCCTTTCATTGTATCGCATCAGCCCCATGATTTTTGACAAACACACCCTTCCCTCTCGTCACGTCAGCGTGGGCCCCGAGCGTGCGCCGCACCGATCCTATTACTACGCCATGGGCATGACAGAGGCCGAAATCAACCAGCCCTTTGTGGGCGTGGTTAGCACGTGGAACGAGGCCGCCCCCTGCAACATCGCCCTGCAGCGACAGGCACAGGCCGCCAAGGCTGGCGTGAAGGCCGCAAACGGAACCCCGCGGGAATTTTGCACCATCACCGTCACCGACGGGATCGCCATGGGGCACGAGGGGATGAAATCCTCTCTGGTGTCCCGCGAAGTCATCACCGATTCCGTGGAACTCACCGTGCGGGGCCATTGTTATGATGCGCTGGTGGGCATTGCGGGGTGCGACAAATCCTTGCCCGGGTTGATGATGGCCATGGTGCGGCTGAACATCCCCTCCGTCTTTATGTACGGTGGGTCCATTTTGCCCGGCCGTTACAAAGACAAAGACGTCACCGTGCAAGATGTGTTCGAGGCCGTGGGCAAATACGCCGTGGGCGGTGTGTCGGCGGACGAGCTGCACGCGCTGGAATGCGTGGCCTGTCCCTCAGCAGGGTCATGCGGCGGCCAGTTTACCGCCAACACCATGGCGTGCGTGTCAGAGGCCATTGGTTTGGCCCTGCCGGGCTCTGCCGGTGCCCCCGCCCCCTATGAATCCCGCGATCAGTATGCTGAGGCCAGTGGCCGCGCCGTGATGGACCTACTGGCCTCTGGCATTCGCCCGCGGGACATTGTGACCCGCAAAAGTCTGGAAAACGCCGCCCGCGTCGTGGCCGCCAGTGGGGGATCCACCAACGCGGCATTGCACCTGCCCGCCATTGCGGCGGAGGCCGGCATTGATTTTACCCTGTTTGATGTGGCCGAGATTTTCAAAAACACCCCCTACATCGCCGATTTAAAACCGGCGGGGCGCTATGTCATGAAAGATCTGTTTTTGGCCGGCGGGGTGCAACTGATCCTTCGCGCCCTGTATGACGGCGGGTATCTGCACGGCGATTGCATCACCGTGACGGGAAAAACGCTGGAGGAAAATCTGAGGGACGTTTCTTTTAACACAAACCAAGATGTGGTTCTGCCCACATCGGCCCCCCTCTCCCCCACCGGTGGGGTTGTGGGATTATCTGGCAATCTGGCCCCCGAAGGCGCCATCGTGAAGGTCGCTGGCCTCGCCAAACGCCAGTTCACCGGCCCTGCGCGGTGCTTTGATTGCGAAGAAGATGCCTTTGCCGCCGTACAAAATCGCGCCTATCGCGCCGGAGACGTTATTGTCATTCGTTACGAAGGGCCCAAAGGGGGACCCGGGATGCGGGAAATGCTCTCCACCACCGCCGCCCTGTATGGTCAGGGGATGGGGGATCAGGTGGCTCTGATTACGGATGGTCGTTTTTCCGGTGCCACCCGCGGATTCTGTGTGGGTCACGTGGGCCCCGAAGCCGCCGTGGGCGGCCCCATCGCCCTGATTCAGGATGGGGACATGATCACCCTGAATGCCGATACGGGGGAATTGTCCGTGGCCCTTTCGGACACAGACCTCGCCGCCCGCCGCCAAGCGTGGCAGCCCAAAGCCCCCAACATCGGCAGCGGCACCCTGTGGCGGTATGCCCAGAATGTGGGATCCGCCCTGACCGGCGCCCTGACCCACCCGGGCGCCAAGGGGGAAATTCGGGGGTATTGGGAGGTTTAGGGGGGTATTCTAACGCGGCGGGGTGGGACGGTTGTCTTTTGGGGTCAAGGGGCGGGGCGGAAAAATACCGGACTGAGCGATAGCGAGGGAGGATGATTTTTTCGCACCGGCGCAGCGCACCCCTTGACGCCAAAAGAGAACTGTGGGGGTGGGAGGCGCGTGCTGTCCCGAGAAAAGGCTCCCACCCAGCAGAATTGACTTTGGGCCTCAAGGGTCCGCTTCGCCGAGGGGAAAAAAATCATCCTCCCTCGCTGCGCTCAGTGCGGTATTTTTCCCCCCTCGCCCTTGACCCCCAAAGCCAATCCTGCTGCCCCGACCCCGCCTTTTCTCTCACGGCTTGCCCACCCTTTGTCTATACCCTGAGAAAAAATCCAGTTATAAGCGTCAGGAACCCATCAGGAACCCCCTTTCGTGTCACGACTCAGCAAACGGATTTTTATTGATCCCATCACCGGAGAGGCCCCCCCCGCCCGTTTGTGTGACCATGAAGGATGCGGGGCCGAGGGCCTGTATCCCGCGCCGCAATCCCCAGGGGCACTGCGCCGGTATTACTGGTTTTGCCTGCCCCATGTTCAGGAGTACAACCGCCGCTGGGACTTTTACCGTGATATGCCAGAGGAGGCCATCGAAACCTCGCGCGAGGACGATCGTTTGTGGAACCGTATGCGATCCAACCGTGCATCCCTGAACGTCGAGGAATTCTTATACACCAAGCAACCCCGCACCCCACCCGAATCGGACATTCCCGCCGGATGGCGTGATTTGGATCTGCCCACACTGCAGGCGCTGCGGGAAAGCCTAAAAATTCTGGGCCTTAGCAACCCCCGCGTGGATTTTGAGACGATCCAAAAAACCTACAAAACCTTGGCCAAAAAACACCACCCCGATCAACAGCACACCACATCCGAAGACGAAGAAAAAATGAAAGACATCAACGCCGCCTATGCCGTTTTGCGCAGAAATCGGGTGGCGTTTGGGGGATGATGTTCCATAAAAGGTTTATTTTCTAAAATCTGTTTTTTAAAACCCTTGCAAAAAATCATACATTGTGTTAGTTTGAAACATGCTTACTGTTCTGGAAACTGATGAGTTTTTTGAAAAGGCCGCGGGTTTATTCTCTCCTCAGGAAAAGGATGATTTGGTTGCCTACCTGTCTTTGTACCCAGAATCAGGGGATGTTATTCAAGGTTCTGGGGGGCTGAGGAAATTACGGTGGCGATCCAAAGGACGGGGGAAAAGTGGCGGTGCCAGAGTCATTTACTTTTTTTATAATGAAAACGTCCCTTTGTCCTTGCTAACGGTTTATGGAAAAAATGATCAGGACGATTTAACCCCTGCCCAGAAAAAAGCCTATACAGCGTTTGTTCACGTGTTGAAAAAGGAGTTTAAACCATGACCGATGATACACTTCACGCGTCTATTATGCGGGGATTGCAGCAAACGCTGGCCTATGCACGGGGGGATGCGTCCCATGTTCGTGTGATCACGCCTGAAAAAGACATTCCTGATGTAAAAAACCTTCGCAAAAGCCTGAAAAAAAACCAACAGGATTTTGCTTTGGCCTATCACATCAATCCCTCAACCCTGCGCAGTTGGGAACAGGGCAAACGCACCCCCCCCGATTACGCCATTGCGTATCTTAGGGTGATTGCCCACGCCCCCCAAATCGTCGAAGAGGCCCTGTCCTCCTAACTTCACCCAAAAACCCTTTTTTGAAAACAGAAAGATTTTCTGGATTCCCAAACCATTTCTGGATAAAGTGCGGGTCCTGTTTTGCTTTAGGGGTGTAGCTCAATGGTAGAGCGTCGGTCTCCAAAACCGAAGGCTGTAGGTTCGAGTCCTATCGCCCCTGCCAAGACAATTTCCCAAATGCCCACAGTTCCCGCCATTTCCGAAGCATCCCCACACTCTGGCCATATTCGATCGGTGCGTTTGTATCATTTTCGCACCTATCAGGATCACTGTTTCCAAATCAGCGGCCCCCGCGTCATGATTGCCGGCCCCAATGGGTCGGGGAAAACGAACCTTTTGGAGGCCCTCTCCCTCTTCACCGTGGGCACAGGGCTGCGGGGGGCAAAATTGCGCACGATGCAATCGGCGCACCATCCGGCCCCTTGGGCCGTGCATCTGGACTGGACGGGGGCAGGGGACGATGCCCTTTCGCTGGGCACCGCCATGGACGGCGAAGCCTTGGCCAGCGGCAAAGAGCGGCGTTTGCTGCACATTCATCGGGAAAACGCCCCGCTGCATGCCCTGTCGGATCATCTGAACATCGTCTGGCATGTCCCCAAAATGGACCGGCTGTTTGGGGAAGGCACCACCGAACGCCGGCGATTCTGGGACCGCGTGGTGTATGGGTTTTATCCTGATCATTTAACGCACCTGCGCCTGTATGAATCCGCCCGCCGCGAACGCTCGGCCCTGTTTGAACGTCAGATCACATCAGCTGCTTGGCACAGGGGGCTGGAAAGCGTTCTGGCGGAAAAGGGCGTGGCCATTGCGGCGGCCCGTTTGGATGTGGCGCGGATTTTAAACACCTGCGCTCTCAACATTCCCTTTCGCTATGCCCCCGTATCCTGCGCGGGGTGGATCGAGGACGCCCTCACCGCCGGCCAGCGGGCCCTTTCCGTGGAAGAAGCCTATCGCCAGCATCTGGAAACCCTGCGCCATCTGGGCAAAACCGAAGGGCCCCATCAATCCGTCCTTTCCGCCTTTGATGAACAAAAAAACGTGGATGCCGCGCTGGCCTCAACGGGGGAGCAAAAGCTGTTTGTCCTCAGCCTGCAACTGCGCATCGCCCATCTGCTGGCGGCACGTCGGCGAACGCTGCTTTTGCTGGATGATGTCACCTCGCATCTGGACCCCCGCCACTGTCAAATCTTGGCACAGGCCCTAAACGCCGGCCCCTTTGTGACGTGGCTATCCACCGTCAACCCCGAAAATCTGGGTGCCTTAGAGGGAGAGCGGATTGAGTTGGGGTAGGAGTAGGGAGTAGGGAGTAGGGAGTGGTGAGTAGGGAGTTGGGAGTAGAAATCTCCCTCTCCCCGACGGAGGGAGGGAGAAATTTGTATTCCCTCTCCCGCTTGCGGGGGTTAGGGAGGGGGTTTCGCCGCACAATCTTTGTTCTATAACAAACAGATAGTGGTTGCGGCCCCTCTTCCCAACCCTCTCCCCGACGGGGAGAGGGAGTTTCTTTTTCTCTACTCCCCACTCCCCACTCCCCACTCCCTACAAGCCACCCCCCAAATACTCCTTTTGCACTTCAGGGCTTTGCAGCAAGTCAGAGCCTGTGCCCGACAAAGTCACGGCGCCATTACGCAGCACATAGCCATAATCCGACACCGACAGGGCCAAACGGGCGTTTTGTTCCACAACAAACAGGGTCAAGCCCAGCGTTTCCCGTAAACTCACAAGGGTATCAAAAATATGCCGCACCACCAGCGGGGCCAAGCCCAAAGACGGCTCATCCAGCAGCAACAGCTTCGGTCTGGCCATCAAAGCGCGGGCAATGGCCAGCATTTGCTGCTCGCCCCCAGACATGGTGCCCGCCCGTTGACGCATCCGGTCCCGCAGACGGGGAAACAGGGTGAACATGGCCTCCAGATCCTGCCGATAATGGGATGGCGGGGAAAAATACGCCCCCATCTGCAAATTTTCCAAAACGGTCATTTGGGCAAAAATCCGCCGCCCCTCCGGCACATAGGATATCCCCCGCCGGATCAGGGTTTCGGTGGACATCTGGCTGATATCCTCCCCATCAAAGGCAATGCGGCCCGCTGACAAACGGGGCATACCCGCAATGGTCATCATCAACGTGGTTTTTCCGGCCCCGTTGGCCCCAATCAGGGACACAATCTGGCCCTTCCCCACAGACAGGGACACATCCTGCAACACAGCAATGCGGCCGTAACCACTGCAAACATTGTTTAGGGATAACAACGGGGTCATGCCGCATCCTCCCCCAAATAGGCCCGAATCACATCGGGATGGGTCCGCACGGCCTCTGGTGTGCCTTGGGCCAGCAGGCGGCCATAATCCAAAACCAGAATATGATCGGAAATATCCATCACAACGGACATATCATGTTCAATCAAAAAAATGGAGATACCGTGTTGATAACACAGGGTTTTTAACAGATTTTTCAAATCCAAAGATTCCTTGGGGTTCAATCCCGCCGCCGGTTCATCCAAACACAGCAAACGGGGACGACCCGCCAGACAGCGGGCAATTTCCAAACGCCGCTGGGCGCCGTAGGGTAATGAGGCCGCAGGGCGGTTGGCATCCTCGGTGAGTCCCATGATCTCCAGCCACGACAATGCCAAATCCATGGCATCCTTCTCGGCTGTGCGGTAACGCCGCAGGTTCAAAAGTCCGGCCACAGAGCACGACGACGCCCGCATCAAAAGACTATGCTGCCCAATCAGGACATTTTCCAAAACGCTCATCTGCCCAAACAGGCGAATGTTCTGAAAGGTTCTTAAAACCCGCGCTTTTTTGGCCACTTTATACGGCGAGAGGGTATGCAAATCCAGATTATACCCCGTTTCCGGTGTCAAAACCATCTGGCCGGATGTGGGGGTGTAAAACCGCGTCACACAATTAAACACCGTGGTTTTCCCCGCCCCGTTTGGGCCGATCATGGCGGTGATGCTGCCCAGCTTCACCGCAAAGCTGATATGATCCACCGCCACCAAACCACCAAAAGACATGCTGAGGTCAGTGACGGTCAACACATTGCTCATGACGGTTGTTCCCCAGATGCGGGTTTATAAAGAACCGACGGGCGTCGCGCGGTGGCAAAGCCCCCTGGGCGAAAAATCATCACCAAAACCATCACCATGCCAAAAAACAGCATCCGGTAATCGGCGAAAGACCGCGAGACCTCTGGCAACGCCACAATCAGAATGGCCGCCAAGGCCACGCCCCACGGGCTGCCCATCCCCCCCAACACCACCATGGCCAGCAGAAAGGCCGTATCTAGAAAGGTAAAGCTCTCAGGGCTGACAAACCCCTGCTTGGCGGCGAAAAACGCCCCGCAAATGCCGGCAATCATGGCCCCAATAGCATGGGCCGAGAGTTTCATCCTGTGCACATTCACCCCCAAAGAGCGGGCGGCAATGTCGTCTTCACGCAGGGCCTCCCACGCCCGTCCCAGCGGCAAAACCCGCAGGCGGCGCATCAACCCATACACCACAACCGTCCAGCCCAAAATCAAAAGATACAACATCAGCATGCGTTCATCCAAATCAGCCGCGCCCCAGCCAAACACCGTGGGGCGGGGAATTTCGGCCACACCGTTGGGGCCACCGGTGATGCTTTGGGCGTTAATCAACAGGGTGCGCACAATTTCCGCAAACCCCAACGTAACAATGGCAAAATAATCCCCGCGCAGGCGCAAAATGGGAAAGCCCACCAAAAACGCCAGCCCCACCGGCAACAGGGCGCACAGCGGCAGCGCCAGCCAAAACGACACCCCATACCCCGTGCTGAGCAAAGCGTAGGTATAGGCCCCCACCGCGTAAAACGCGATATACCCCAAATCGAGCAACCCCGCATACCCCACAACAATGGTCATCCCCCATGCCAGCGCAATGGACAGCAAAACCACCGTGGCCAAATCCAGCTCGGCCCGATTGCTGATGAAGGGCAGAATCAACAACCCCAAAATCAAAAGACCCCGCAACCCCGTTTTTTGAGTCACGGACAACGACACAGCGGGGGGATGCCACCGCAAACGGCGCAATGGCGCAGGCAAAAAAAATACCGCGCAAAGGGCCAGAAACACCCCAAAAACAGCCAACAGATACGGGCGATAGGTGAAGGGGGCCAAAGACATCACCCCATTTTGATCCACAGCCTGCAACACAAAAAACGGGAAAAACAACACCGCTGCCACCAGCGTCCAGCCCAGAATTTTGGCACAGGGCGAGGCCAGCCAACGGGGGGGGATGAAGGAGCGCATACCTTAAACCTTTTCCAGCGTGGACCGGCCCAACAATCCCGTGGGACGCACCATCAACACGAAAATCAACACGCCAAAGGCCGCCACATTTTTGTAATCCGCCCCGAAATAGGCCGACCACAACGTTTCAATCAACCCCAGCACCACCCCGCCCAGCAACGCGCCCTCCAGCGATCCAATCCCCCCCAAAACGGCGGCGGTAAAGGCCTTCATCCCCACCAGAAACCCCATGTAAAAATCCAAAACACCGTAATACAGCGTCACCATCACCCCCGCCACAGCGGCCCCCACGGCCCCCATCATAAAGGTGATGGCAATCACACGGTTCACCGAAATCCCCAGCAAAGACGCCATCTTGGCATCTTGGGCGCAGGCCCTTTGGGCCCGACCCAGCGGCGTTTTATGAATCACAGC
>JBIIHL010000042.1:0-10810 GCA_044235825.1 Alphaproteobacteria bacterium
TGGGCTAATAATTGCTCTAAATTCCTTTTCACTTTTGCGCCCATGGTGCACCCCTTTTTTTACACCACCTATAACCCACATCTCACCAAAAACACAAACATTTGGTTGGGTTTACTGAATAACCCTGCCCTCTTCAGCGGTGTGCTTCTTTTGAAAAAAGAGGGTTTTTTTTATCGCACTTTTAAAGACGCCAGCCCCACCAAGGCCAAAATGACAGCCACAATCCAGAATCGAATGACAATGGTGGGTTCAGATAATCCATTTTTTTCAAAATGATGGTGTAGGGGTGCCATTTTGAAAATACGTTTTTTGCGCAGTTTATAACTCCCGACCTGCAGGATGACCGAGGCGGCCTCCACAACAAAAACCCCGCCGATGACCAAGAGCAGAAGCTCTTGTTTTGTCATCACGGCCAATGCCCCTAAGGCTCCGCCCAGACCCAGAGACCCCGTATCCCCCATGAACACAGAGGCTGGCGGCGCATTAAACCACAAAAACCCAAGACAAGATCCGATCAAGGCGGCGCAGAACACCGATAGTTCCCCCGTGCCCACAATGGGCTTGATATACAAATAATCGGCAAAGATGGCATGACCCGTCAAATACGCGATAATCCCGTAACATCCCACGGCCACCATGATGGGCACTGTGGCCAAACCATCCAATCCATCGGTTAAATTTACCGCGTTGGACGATCCCACCATAACAATCACCGCAAAGGGCACAAAAAACCAGCCCAAATCCCAGAGGATATCCTTAAAAAAAGGAAGGCTGAGGGTTGAAAATGTCATGGGGTCGGTAAACAAATAAAGAATGGCCAAAGCCGTTGCCGCAAGCGTGGATTGCCAGAAAAGCTTTCCTTTACCGCTGAGGCCCTTTGAGTTTCGGTAGCGCAGTTTCAAAAAATCATCGTAAAACCCAACAGCCCCATATCCCAAGGTGACCAAAAGGATGCTGAGAATATAAACATTCCCCCAATCCGCCCACAAAAGTGTGGAAACAGTCAAGGTCAACAAAATCATCATGCCCCCCATGGTGGGGGTGGATTGTTTGGTGAGGAGATGACCCTCGGGGCCATCAGTGCGAATGGGCTGTCCATGCTTTTGCTGCTGTTTCAGCCACGCAATAAAGGGCTTGCCCAGGGCCATGGTTAGGGCCAACGCGGTAATCAACGCCCAAATGCTGCGAAACGAAATATAACGCAGAACGTTCAGGCCCGAAATGTCCTGCCCAAATGTTGTATAAAGCCAGTAAAACATGGGGTTGGTCCTTTAAAACAAAATTATTTTTGTTATGGGGGTACTGTTGCGGTTTTTGTTAGAATTTGTCAACATGCAAGCCCTTTATAAAAACCTGATTTCATAGGACACTGTGGCATGTTCTCTTACGCTGTGGCGCCCATGATGGGGTATACCCATCGTTGGGCGCGGATTTTTTACCGGATGCTGTCCCAGCACGTTCAGCTTTATACGGAAATGGTGGTGGATCAGGCCGTGATTCATGGTTGTGACGTGACTGTCTGGCCCCAAGAGGGCCCTGTCATTTTGCAGTTGGGGGGCAGTGATCCCGATACCATGGCCCGCGCGGTGGCGGTGGCGGAGCATCATGCCTATAGCGCCTATAATATCAACGTGGGGTGTCCCAGTGATCGGGTCAAACAGGGGGCTTTTGGGGCATGCCTGATGAAAGACCCCCCCCGCGTCGCCGCCATGATTCGCGCCATGCGACAGGAAACCCATCGCCCTGTTGAGGTGAAAACCCGCCTAGGGGTGGATGATCAGGATAGCGATGATCATTTGTATCGTTTTTTAGAAAGCTGCCTGAATGCCGGATGCGGTCGCATTATTTTGCATGCCCGAAAAGCCTGGCTGTCTGGCCTAAGCCCTGCCCAAAATCGCAGCATCCCCCCCCTGCAATACGACCGCGTTCTGGCGGCTAAGGCAAGATTCCCTGAGGCGGAGATCATGATCAATGGGGGCCTGCGGACCTTTGAAAATCCTTGGCAGAAAACCCTAGATGGGGTCATGTTAGGTCGGGCAGTGTGGGATGATCCCGAAGCGTTGTTGACGGTGGATCCGTTGGTGACGGGGCAGGGGAACCGCGTGGATCTTTCCGATAGCGTTGGCCGCTATATTGCCTTTTGCAACGATGTGGGGGCGCGACCCTCTTTATTTTTGCCGCCCTTGATGGGGTTGGGGCGGGGCAGGCCAGGGGCCCGTGCGTGGCGACAGTCACTGACGGATCAAATCGCTCAGCGGACGGGGCAGGGGGGCGGAGGAAAACACGACCCCCTGCTGATCCACAGCGTGATGCAATAGGGTTTTATAGGATTCTCTTGGGATTTCAATGGCCCCAAACTGGCGCAGGTGGTCGTTTAAAAATTGGGTATCCAGCAGGGCAAATCCCGAATGATTCAGACGGCATACCAAATCCACAAAAGCCACCTTGCTGGCGTTGGGAATGCGGCTGAACATGCTTTCGCCAAAAAACACGGCCCCGATGTGCAGGCCATACAGGCCCCCCACCAGCTGATCCTCTTGCCAGACCTCGATACTGTGGGCGTGGCCCAAATCATGCAAATCACAAAACAGGCTGTAAATTTCGCGGTTAATCCATGTTTCTGGACGTTTTTCTGTGGCCGCCGCGCATCCCTGCATCACGTCGGCAAAGGCCGTATCTACGCGAATATCCCACGGTTTTTTCAGGATTTTTTTCAGGCTGCGGGGGACATGCAATGCCCGTAGCGGCATAATCCCCCGCATATCGGGGTCCACCCAAAACAGGTCCTCGTCCTCTGCCCCCTCCGCCATGGGAAACAGGCCAATGCGATAGGCCTTAAGCAGGGTTTCGGGGGTGAGGTCGGGGGGCATGGGGGGGAAGGCTTTTTAGGAGGTAATCAAGGGCGGATTCGATATCGTCCAGGGCCTGGGGTGACCAGATAATGGGTCGTTGCATTAACTGTCGGTTCCGATTTTGTCAGACAATCGCCGCTGCACAGTGGCGTGGGGAATGCCGTGGCCTTGGTTTAGGGACGCAATCCCTTCTTGGATAGCCTGAACCTGCCAAGCGTGGTGCTGCGTATAATCCTGCAAAGCCTGTTCAATCACCCAAGAATGCGACTGATCCAACGTCGCCGCCAAGGCATTGAGAGCCAACTGCACTTGGGGATCAAGGTGTACGGTTAAAACAGTTTTGGACATAAACGATTGCTTCCATATTCTTCAAAAGTTTACCATTTTTAGGCATAAAAAGCAATGATTTTGGTTGGTTTTTGGGTCCGCCATCGCCAAAAACGACGGCAAACCCTCGGTGAGATTAAGCTGTAACCTCAGCCATAGCCATCGCTGCTGCCCTCTTTTCCACCATCCCTGCAATATGTTCCACAATATCCCCATCCTTCAGCCGGTGGTTTTGCAGGCCCCCCACATAGATCATATGGGTGTTGTTGCCCCCGCCGGTTAGGCCAATGTCCGTCATCATGGCCTCGCCCGGGCCGTTGACGACACAGCCGATCAGGGAAACCGTCATAGGGGTGATGATGTGGGCCAAGCGTTCTTCCAAAGCCGCCACGGTTTTGATCACATCAAATTGCTGGCGGGCGCATGATGGGCAGGAAATGATTTGAACCCCGCGGGCCCGCAGACCCAAAGATTTCAGGATTTCAAACCCCACCTTAATTTCCTCCACCGGATCAGCGGAGAGGGACACCCGCAGCGTATCCCCAATCCCATCCATCAGCAGCATTCCCATCCCGATGGAGGATTTGACGGTGCCCGTACGCAGCCCGCCGGCCTCTGTAATGCCCAGATGCAGGGGGTAATCACAGGCCGCCGCCAAGGCGCGGTACGCCGCCACGGCCAAAAACACGTTGGATGCTTTGACGCTGATTTTAAAATTGAAAAAATCGTGGTCCTCTAAAATTTTGGCATGATGCAAGGCGCTTTCCACCATGGCCTCGGCGGTGGGTTCGCCGTATTTATCGAGTAAGTGTTTTTCCAGCGATCCCGCATTCACCCCAATCCGGATGGCGCAATCGTGGTCTTTGGCGGCTTGGACAACCTCGCGCACGCGGTCTTTGGATCCGATGTTGCCCGGGTTGATGCGCAGGCATTTGGCACCGGCTTCTGCGGATTCCAGGGCGCGTTTGTAATGAAAATGAATATCCGCCACAATGGGAGCGCGGCAGTGGGGAATGATTTTTTTTAATGACGCGCTGGAGTCTTCATCAGGCACCGAAATGCGTACCAAATCTGCCCCTGCGTCCTCTAGGGCCCTGACCTGATCCAGTGTGCCCTGAATATCGGTGGTGAGGGTGTTGGTCATGGACTGCACAGCGATGGGTGCATCCCCCCCGATTAGAACGTTTCCCACCCTGATTTGGCGAGACGGACGGCGCGGGATGGTGACATGATAGGACATGGGGATCTACGACGGCTGTTCCACAATCAACATAACTTTTTTGTATCCGGCGGCCTTAATATCCCCCATCAACACCATGACATCGCCGTAGGGAATGGTTTTATCGGCGCGGATATAGACCTCTTCGCTGGAGGCCTGCACAATGGCGGACAGGCGGGCGATCAACTCTTCACGCGGGGTTTCCCGTTTTTGCAGGAAAATGGTCCCATCTTTGTTCAGGGTGATGACCACGGGCTCTTTGTCCATATTCAGATTATCAGCCTGTGTTTGGGGCAAATCCACCGGCACGCCAGACACCAGCATGGGGGCCGCCACCATGAAAATAATCAGCAGCACCAACATCACATCCACCAAGGGCGTGACGTTCATTTCAGAAATGGGATCATTTTCCGTAAATTTATGGCCAGCCATGGTTTATTGGCCCCCGCGTTGGATATTGAGCAAAATATCCTCCATAAACAGTTCAATGCGTCTGGCGTAACGGTTAATGTCTGTGGAAAATTTGTTGTAACCAAAGGATGCGGGAATGGCCGCAAACAAACCCAGCGCGGTGACAAACAGGGCCTCCGCAATTCCCGGGGCCACCACGGCCAAGGATGTGTTTTGCGTCACCGCAATGGCGCTAAAACTGTTCATAATGCCCCACACCGTACCCAAAAGACCAATAAAGGGGGATGTCGAGCCCACGGAGGCCAAGAACACCAAATGTTTGCGATAAACCTCCATATCCCGTCCCATAACCCCAGACATGGCGCGATCCACGCGGGAAAGAAGAGCGGGGGTCTCCTCTTTCGTCCATTGTGCAGGCAATTCGTGCTGGGCGGTTAAAAACACGCGTCCGGCGCTGTGTTCAACGGCGTTGGTTCCGGGCGGAATGGCATGTTTGATGTCTTTTTGGGCCCAAATGTAATCTTCAAATTTTTTGGATTCGTTCACAACCTTGCGCAGGGTCCACCATTTGTGAATCATGATGCTCCATGAAATGATGGACATGGCCAAAAGCATCAGAACAATGCCCCAGATCACAATATCAGCATTGTCCAGAAAATGAAGAAGGGATCCGCTTTTTTCACCCGAGACCGCTTGTTCCGCTGTAACCGCAACGTTTTCCATAATGTTTTATCCCTGAGTTTCCCGAAAAGACGCCAAGGCCGTATAAAGCGGTGCGTCCATAGCTTTAGGTTTACCGTCTTTTGATAAACACGCAAGGTGTATCCTGAGAGAGACCAAAAGATTTTTGTCCCTGAAAATATCCTGCTGCAGATGAATCCGCACGTGGCTGAGGTGCAACAGCGTGGTGTGGATCAATAAAGCATCCCCCAAAACCGCCGGCCGGTGATATTTTACGGTCATATCGGTGACGGCAAAAACCAATCCTTTGGTCCATAATGCCTGATTGGACAGGCCCAAAGAAACCAAAAATTCCGCACGCGCCCGTTCGGCAAATTCAAGATATTTGGTATGATAAACCACACCCCCCGCATCGGTATCGCAAAAGGCAACGGTGGGGCAGGTATAAATCACCATGACCGCATGATTCCAAATCCATTCAGCGCAAAGGCTGTATAGGCCTGAATCAGGCAGGCTCCGGCCCCTATCTTGGCGTGAACATCTTGGGCGGAACAGATCCCCCCAACACCGATTAACGGCAGGGTGACCCCGCGGTCTTTCAGATTTTCAGAGACTTGTTTTAAAATATCTGTGGAGGGGCCCAGTAACGGTTTGCCGCTCAGGCCCCCTGTTTCCTTAGCATGGGGATTTTTTAGGGTTTGGGGTCTGGCCAAGGTGGTGTTGCTGATGATCAGGCCGTTGATATTTGTCGCAATGACCTGATCCAAAAGATCGTTTAGCGCAAAAATATCCAAATCAGGGGCAATTTTCAGCAGCAGGGGCGGGGCGGGGGAGAGTCCCGCCAAAGTTTCCCGACACTCTGACAGCAAACGGCGCAGGGGTTCGGCCCTCTGCAAATCCCGCAGGTTGGGGGTGTTGGGGCTGGAAATGTTGATGGTGATGTAATCGGCGATGTCGTGAAATCGTTTCAGGCCGCGGCGATAATCAACGGCGGCATCCTGCGCATCTTTATTTTTGCCGATATTGATCCCCAAAATCACAGAGCGGCGGACATCGGGGGATAGGCCTGAAACATTCTGATAAACCGCCTCAGCCCCATCGCTGTTAAAGCCATAGCGGTTAATGATGGCTTGATCCTCGGGCAGGCGAAAAACACGGGGACGCGCATTGCCTGGTTGGGGCAGGGGGGTGACGGTGCCCACCTCGATATGGCCAAAGCCCAAACGGGCAAGGCCGGCTACAGCCTCCCCATTTTTATCAAAACCCGCTGCCATGCCGATGCGGTTTTTAAACGTCAGGCCCCACAGGGTTATTGGATCGTCTTTCAGGGTTTGATTGGGCACCAGCGCGGGATGGGATAGCCACGCAATCGCCGCGCGATGGGCGGCCTCAGGGGGCAGCAGGGATCGGGCGGCGGCCCAGAGCGCTTGACTCACGCTGCCCCCACTTTTTCAGCAATTAAATCACAGGTTCCCTGAACCCCGAACAATTCAATAAAGGACCCAAAACGGGGGCCTTGTTCCTCGCCCAGCAAAACCTCGTAAATCGCCCTAAACCAATCCCGCATGGGGTCATAACCAAAGTCACGTCCCACGGCGTACACCAGACTCTGATACCCCTCGGCGTCTGTGTCCTGAGGGGTCGAAAGAAGATCATTTCGTAGTCGCAACAAAGCATCTTTCTCTGTTTCTGTTGGCGATCGGTATGTCTTTTTGGGTTTGATAAAGTCCTGGTAATACCGAACGGCATACCCCAGCAAATGGTCCAGAAATGGTGCGTTTTCAGGGGTTAATGCGGGATCGTAACGTTTCACAAAGCCCCATAACACGCTGGTATCTTCGGCATGGGCGGCGGCCGCCAGATTTTGCAATAACGAAAATTTCAGGGGGCTTTCTGGGGCAGGGGGGTGTCCCCCATGAATAAACCACACGGGGTTATCGTGCTGCTTTAAGGGGTCTTCCCGTGTGTAGCTGTCCAGATGATCCAGATACATGTCTGTGGCTTTGGGGATCACATCAAAAAACAAACGTTTTTGCCGCTGGGGGGCTTGGAACATGTAAAAGCTCAAGCTTTCTGTGGGACCATAAGCCAGCCAGTCTTCCATGGACAGGCCATTGCCCTTGGATTTTGAAATTTTATCGCCGTCTTCGCCCAAAAACAGTTCGTACGTCATACCCTCGGGCGGGGCTTCGCCCAAGATGCGGCAGATTTTGCTGGATAATTTGACGGAATCGATCAGGTCTTTGCCGCTCATTTCATAATCCACGTGAAACGCGGCCCAACGTCCGCCCCAGTCGGCTTTCCATTGCAATTTGCTGTGCCCCCCCAGAATGCTGGTGGTTAGGGTTTGCCCCGTGTCAGGGTGTTGCCACGTGATGGTGTTGGTGGTGGTGTCGTGGCCGATGACTTTGGCCTGCAAAACCTTTCCCGTTTCGGGGCACAGGGGCAGAAAGGGGCTATAGGTTTCGCGGCGATCCGGCCCCAGTGTGGGCAAAATTACGCCCACAATGGCATCATAATGCTGCAAAATGCGGCGCAAAACGTCATCATAATGCCCCGCTTTGTATTTTTCAGTTGCACTGACAAAGGTATAATCAAACCCAAAACGGTCCAAAAAGTCCCGAAGTTTGGCGTTGTTATGGGCCCCAAAGCTGGCATGTGTGCCAAAGGGATCGGGGACGCAGGTTAAGGGTTTGCCCAGATGTTGCGCCAAAAGGTCTTGATTCGGGACGTTGGTGGGCACCTTTCGCAGTCCGTCCATGTCATCAGAAACCACAAACAGTTTTGTGGGCAGATCACTCAGCGCCGCGAAGGCTTGGCGGACCATGCTGGTGCGCAGAACCTCGCCAAACGTGCCAATATGGGGCAGGCCAGAGGGGCCATAACCCGTTTCAAACAAAACATACCCCTTGGCTGGCGGGGCTTTTTCATAGCGTTTGATGAGTTTTTGGGCCTCTTTAAAAGGCCACGACGTTGCAAGAGACAGATCGACCATCAAACATTCACCTTAATCGTTGATGTCAAAGATTAAGGGCAAGCGGGGAAAAGATCAAGCGTCGGTTGGCTGGGGGGAGGGTGGGGCGTGGGGAGTGGGGAGTGGCCCAAGGCCCTCGGACACCCCCGTAGGGGCGGCCGAGGCGGCAGAATCATAACAGCCGGTCCACCATCCAAAGGACGGTGATTAGAGCGCTGAAGTATATCAGCGCAAAGGCCAAGGCAGCAAGGAACATGATGCCAATTCGCAACCGATGGGTTACGGATAAGTGAACAGAAATTAGTTTAATATATATATATATATGCGTCAAGGATTTTATTGATATTTTTTCAAATCCGACAATCCGTCCGTTTTTTCAGGTGGGTTTTGGGGGGGAATGATTTTTGATTTTTCACCGCCCACGGGGGTGGGGGTTAGGGCGCCGGCCTGTGTCAGGGCGTCAAATGCGCGTTGATACCATACACTGTCATTGGCGTTGGTGGCCAAAACGGCGGCGTTGCGGCGGGCTTCTTCGGTTAATCCGATGGCCAGATGGGCCACCACCAGACGATACAGGGCCTCTGGCACGTGGGATGTTGTATCAAATGTTTTAATCACCGTCTGAAACCGCCGAATGGCCGATGGGTATTCCTTTTGTTTCAAATAAAAACGGCCAATTTCCATTTCTTTACCGGCCAAATGATCCTGCGTTAAATCCCGTTTCAATCGGGCATCGCGGGCGTATTGTGAATCGGGGAACAGGGTGTAAACGGCCTTGAGGGCATCATCGGCCTGCTGCGTCGTCAATTGATCCCGCCCTACGTCCACAATTTGTTCGTACAAACACAGGGCCTTGAGATAATACGCACGGTCAATTTGGGGATCGGCGGGGTACAGTTCAATAAAACGATCCAGCGTTTGCAAAGCCTCTTCGTATTTGCGGCCATCGTATTCCACTTGGGCCTTTTCCATCAGGGCGATGTTGATTTTTTCCCAGTAGGGGTAATTTTGTTCCAGCTGTTCGTAACGCTCGGCGGCCTTTTTGTATTCTTTGTTGGCCACGGCCTCTTTGGCCTCGGCATAGACTTGATCGGGGGTTTTTTCGATTTCTTTTTCTGTGGCCTCATCCTTGTTGCTGGCGCAGGCGGACAGGGCGGTGATTATGGCCAAAAGGCACAGCATCCGCCGAAAAAAACAGGGGCCTGTGGTGTGGTTGTGATCCTGCCCGTGTGTCAACAGCATGGCGCCCCCTGTTTTGTGGTTTTTTTATGGTTGGGCTTTCTTATATCAAACAAACCCTTTGGGTGGGAAGGAAAAACAAACGCCAAAAACTGTGCATTTTTTTGTATAAAATGCCCATCAGGGGGTGTATAATAACCCATCCAAATACGAGTGGATGTTGCTTTGCCATGAAAACACTGTCTTATGTTGTTTTGCTCGCCGTTTTGATTGTGGCTAGTGTCATGATCTATACGCGTGGCCTGCCTTCTGCGCCATGGGCCGAGCGCTCCATTGATCAAAAGCAACGCGTGATTCGCATTGGGACGGAGGCGCTGTATCGTCCCTTTAACTACTTTGATGATACGGGCCGATTAACAGGCTTTGATATTGATATTGTCCGCGCCATTTGTGAAACAGAGGGCCTGACCTGTGCGTTTATTTCCCAAGATTGGGATGGTCTGATTCCCAGCCTGATTGCCAAAAAATTTGATGTGATCGCGGCCAGCCTGTCCATTACGCCAGAACGGAAGAAGGCTGTGGCCTTCACCAACCGTTACTACCGCACACCCATTCGCTTTATCACAGCAAAAAATCAGACATTGGTGATCTCGCCCGAGGGTTTAAAGGGTAAAAAGATAGGCGCCCAACGGGCCACCACCGCCGCCATTTATCTGAATGCCAACTTTTCCGGTATTGCCGATATTAAACTGTATGATACGCAGCAGAATGGGTATCTGGATTTGAAAAGTGGTCGATTGGATGCCATGCTTTCTGACGCCATCATGGGCTGGTCTTGGCTGTTGTCTGATGAAGGCAGGGGGTATGCCTTTCGCAGCGAATCCATTTACGTAGACGAAGGGATCGGTTTTGCCATGCGTCATGATGAAGGAGAACTTGTGGCCATTTTTAACCAAGGCCTGAATAAAATCCGCAGCAACGGCACCTACGACATGATCCGCCAGCGCTATTTCCCCTTTGATATTTATTGATTTTTGGATTCTCGGCATTGTTTTATGACCCAAGAGCGCCCTCAGGAACGTAGCCATATCATCTCTGTTTTGGTGGATAATGAACCTGGGGTTCTGGCCCGTGTCATTGGCCTGTTTTCTGGGCGTGGCTATAACA
>JBIIHL010000043.1:0-10488 GCA_044235825.1 Alphaproteobacteria bacterium
GTTCAAAACATCGGCGGGGGGACGCATCCCACTGCCCTTAAAGCTGCCTTGGCCCGTTAAGGTTTGCAGATGATCCCGTAAACACCCCCCCCAAGATGATGTTTTTAAAGATAACGTCGTGCTGCCTCCCCAGTTGGACAAAACCACATCTTTGGCCTGTACCTTTGTTTCCAAAATGGGCAAGCCCTGTCCTGGCATGATATGCATGCGCAGGGCCAGATGGCCTCGATCATGACGACCTGTTAGGGATGTTTGAATGCCTTGTTCGGAAAATGCCACTTTTTGCTCTGCTTGCATCATATCCCCATAGGGCGTCATCAAACGATCCATTTGCAAACGAATCTGGGCATCCACGTCCCTGTTGGAAAGATTGGGCATGGGCAGAGATAGTCCCTCTCCCGCAGGACAGGGGGAAGGGTTGGCCGAAACAGACCCCAAGTTCCCGATGCTAGAGAGGGCCTGCACAGACAGTGTTGGGGCGTACAGGCTGGCCTGAAGCATCGGGGGCGTTACGGTTAAATCCGCGTTGCCCTGTCCTGAAAAAGGAAATCCCCCCAGTGTTCCCTGTATGGACGAAAGCCTCAGCTCTTTTTCCCCCCGCACCACCGCCATCGTCACCTGTGTTTCGGGGGACAGGCTGTAAGACACTGCTCCGTTAAACCGTGGCGGGGCTGTTAAGGGCTCTAGGTGTCCTTTAAAGGAAGCCATGCCCCCCTCTTCGTCCCTGTGCTGCAGGATCACTTCAGGATAATGGGCATACCCGTTAACCTTGACCTGCAAGTCCCCGTTTAAATAAGAAACATTTTTAGGCATATTGGGAAGAAACGCCATAATATCAGTAAAAAAAGGCCCCGCTGTTTGCGCCGTAAAGCGCAGGTGGGGGGTGTTGGTGGGGTAAGATAGGGTTCCTGATAGGGAAAAACGCCCCTCTAAACTTGTTTTCATCCGCAAAGAGGCAATCTCCAGCGCCTTTTGGTTTGCCTTCATCTCCGCTTCTAAAACGTTCAAGCGCACAGCCCCCAGCTGGGTTTCCTCTGCAATCAGGCTGAGGTGATACTGATCCTCAAGACTGCGAAGTTGTGATAAAAGATGAACAGACGATGATTGTGATAAGGAAAGACGGCGTAAACGCAATCGAATGTCATGGGATGCATGACCCCCTTTGGTTGCCTGAATCCCCCAAGATCCCGAACCTTCGATGCTACCCAAACGCAGGGTGTTTAGGATGATGCGCCAGCCCTGCTGGTCCTGCGCCGTCAGACTGGCGGCAAAGGCCCCCAAGGCATGATCCCCTGTGATGTCCACCCCCAAAGGCTCGTCGGCTTTGGTGCGATGAAAACGCGCCACAACGTTTTTAAACCCATCAACCTGATCGCTGCGCACGGTTAAATCCACAGATTCTGGAATCATGGTTTGCAGGGACAGGCCCGCCAAATGGTCCATCAGGCTATACGCGCTGTTTTGTGTGCTGGGGGTTTTCACCAGCGTTAAATCCCCAACAATCCTTTGGGGGCCCATGGTTAAAGAGCCTGCCAACCCCTGAAAACCCGCTGCAGGTTCCCGAAAAACAATCTTCCCCTCGGGCATCCAAGATCCGGAAAGCACCCAATTGCCCCCAAAAACGCCATCAAAGTCCGTTTGCTCTGGACGCACCAACACCCGCAGGGCCATCCCCTTTCCCGATACAATCAACCGATGATCGGCTGTCTTTTTGATGGAAAACGTCAGATCGTTTTGGGTATACAGGGCAGTGCCCTGCCGCAGAATCTCCAACGATTCCAGATGGATTTGATCAAAGGGACCCTCGCCCTTAAGCCATCCTTGAAGATTGAGGGAAAAGGTCACATCCCGCAAAAGACCCCGTGTGTCCCGCGGACCCGTCACCACGAGGCCCTGAACATGCAGACCCTTAACAGTCAATCTGGACCCCGATGTGGCGCGAATGTCCCAACCGGTTTGGGATTTGAGTGTTGCCAGATAGGTGGTGATTTTTTTATCCCACGAAATGCCTAGGGTGGCATAAACCGCCGCACCCATCCCCAGAAGCCCCAACAAGATCAGGGCCCAAAGCCATGCACGCATGCAGCATCACACCAAAAAAGACGCCAACGTCTGTTTTGTGTTTCCAATATAAGCCTGAAGACAAGTGGTTAAGGCTTTTTGAACCTCACGCTGAGAATAGGTTGAAAAATCAACCTGTTCCTGCATGTTTCCTTGGATTTTAGGCAGCCGCTTTTCTATATACCCCAAATTGGCGTGCAACAGGGCCACCGGCGAGGTTTGGCGCAAGCATAATTGCCAATGGGAAAACACATCCGCCACCATGTCAGAAACAATATGCTGCTGCCGTTTGGATGCGGCCTGAAAGGCATCAGCGGCCCATTGTTGTAAAGATCGAACGGCATCAAATTGCGCTTGGTACACAGACCGCGTGTTCAAAAAGAAAGGGGACATAAGGATGGCTCCGTTTGATGGTCTTTATTGTTTCGCATGTTCTATCAAACGGCGCAAGGGGGGTTTATTTGACCCAGTCCATCAGGGCTTTGGGGGCGTGCAGGCCAATATCTTGGGCAATCGACCCTATGTCTGCGCCATCAGGGACAGAGTAGATTCGATACCATCGCAAATCTTTGTCTGGATGAACCAATGACACATGCAAACGGGGGTCATTTTCTTGGCTTATGTCTGCATGTACCCCAATGGGGGTTTTGCATGTGGCGCCCAACGCTGAAAGTAAGGCCCGCTCTAGGGTAATACGGCCGCGGGTGGGGGCATGATCCAAAACATGCCAAGCGTCCTGCCAGCGGGACACATCATCCCGTCGCACCACCACACCAATCACCCCTTGGGCCACAGCTGGTGTCATCACGGCGCACGACAACGGAATCCATGCCTGCTGAACCCCCAACCGATTCAGGCCCGCTCGTGCCAGAACCACAGCATCAAAACCATTATGCAAGGCCTTAAGGCGCGTGGGTACATTGCCCCGCAGGGATTGAATCACAAAGTCAGACCGCAAGGCCCGCAAGTGACCTGCACGACGCAGGGAACTGGTTCCGATACAGGACCCCACGGGTAAATCCTCCAACGTTTGCCAAGCGGGATTTTTAACCACCAAAACATCTTCTGGATCTTCTGCAGGCAAAACAGCGGCCAAAACCAAATCAGGGGCCAAATCCGATTCCACGTCCTTTAAAGAATGCACGGCCCAATCGATTACACCTTGGCGCAAGGCCGTGTCGATTTCCTTACAAAACAAATTTTTTCCACCCATCTCATAAAGGGGACGATCTGTAATGCGGTCCCCTGTGGTGGTGATATCTGTTTCCTGAAAAGTGTATCCCAATAGACCACAAGCCCCCCTCACCAAAGCGGCCTGAGCTTTAGACAAATCACTGCTGCGGCATCCGAGGCGAACCAAGGGCATGAACGATGCTTAAGCCTCTTGAGGCAAATCAGCCTCGTCATCGGTATCAAAGAGCTTTACAGGGTTTACAGGCATAATCGTGGAAATGGCGTGTTTATACACCAACTGCGTGTAGGCATCCCGACGCAGCAACACGCAAAAATTATCAAACCACGTTACGCTACCCTGAAGTTTAACCCCATTGACTAAAAAAACGGTCACTGAGATTTTGTTTTTGCGGATGTGGTTTAAAAAGATATCCTGCAAATTGTTTTTATCGGCCATGGTCCACCCAATTCTATTTTGTTTTGTTGTTTAGGTTCTGGTTTTGTTTAACCTAATTTTTGTAGTAAACCAAGACTTTCTAAAAGTTGGGTTAAATCATCTGCACAGGATACATAAAGATCTGGCAGGCAATCGTCAAATTCTTTGTCTTTGGGGGGGATATCGCGCATCAACAGGGCCGTCACACCGGCATGGCGGGCTGCCAGCATATCTGTGGTGGAATCCCCAATCATCCACACATCCGGCCCGCATACCATATCCGTTCCCAAAAGGGCATAATCCAAAGGGGCCCGATCCGGCTTGTCCCGCAGGGCATCGCCGGCCCCCACAACAACATCAAAAAACGAAGACCATCCAAACTGATCGACTTCATCCCGTAAATAAGGGCCCGTTTTGTTGCTGACCACCGCCATAAACACCCCTGAGGAACGCAGGCGCCGCAGCATATCTTCACACCCCTGCAAAGGGGCAATGTGGGTTAGGTGCATATCTTTAAAGGCCTTATAATAGGCCTCCCTCGCCACAGGCCATTGATCCCCAAACAGGGCCGGAAACGTATCGCGGCCTGATCGGGTTTGTTTGAACCGCACATCCTCCATACTGATGGGGGGGGCGCCCACGGCGGTGGTCGCGGCATCGTAACAATGCTTAATCACCGCCGCACTGTCGGCCAAGGTGCCGTCCCAATCAAACAGCAAAGCGCGTGGTGTCGGTAAATCGGCCATCTTTTTGTTCCTGAACAAAGGTTTCATAAAGGGAAAGAAGATTTTGTGTTACAGGTCCGGCCTGCCCCAAACCCACAGGGTGATGGTCCACGCGTGTCACAGGAATCACAAAACCGGTGGTGCGTGTGATCAAGGCTTCCGCTGCGTCCTTAATCTCATGAACCGTAAAGGGGCGCTCTGTCACCCTCAATCCAGACGCTCTTGCCAAACCGATCAGACGTGTGCGTGTAATGCCCTTTAAGATGGCATGGCTCGGCGGACGCGTGATGATCTCCCCCGTTTGGGTCACCATAAAGGCATTGCAAGAGGATCCCTCGGTAACAAACCCATCCTTATCCACCATCCACACATCATCCGCCCCAGCGTCCATGGCCGCCTGTTTCGCCATGGAGGGGGCCAATAGGGCAATGGCCTTGATATCGCATCGCCCCCAGCGCAGATCAGGGGCCGTCACAACGGTCATGCCCTTGATTCGCAAACTCTGTGAAACAGGTTTATGCCGATAGGGAATGATGGTCAGCACAGGGGGGCAAACCCCTTTAGGAAATCCAAAGTCCCGCACCACAGGCACACCCCGCGTGATGGAAATATAGATATTCACGGTGCTGAGGTTATTTTTAAGCCTGACCTGCCGGATGCACTGTTTCAACGCCTGAGGCGACATCGGCCAAGGAATCTGCAGCTGGGATAACGAATAATCCAAACGATCCAGATGCCAATCCTCATCAATCCCATGGTGATCCGTATAATGGATGACTTCGTAAACGCCATCCCCAAACTGATAGCCACGGTCTTGAACAGAAACCGCAGCCTCCATCAAAGGACGGTATGTGCCATTGTTATAAACGATCATGAAAAACCCACACACAAAGAACTTTTAAAAGGCCGTATTTTCAAAGGGGCGTCAAGGTGTTTTGTTGCATCTGTATTTTTGTTCTTTCAAAAGCATGGGAAATCTGTCATAGTGCCTTTCTTTAAAAACATAGTTGAAAGCATAGTGTTTATGGCCACCCCCCCTTTAAAAGATTTTATTGCCCAAACCGTTAAGGATGTTTGTGACGCCATTGAGTCCGTGCGTCGCGATCGGGCTGCTCAGCCCAACAAGGCTTCTCTTTTTGGCAGCAAAGATGCCCTGCCCGCCATTGACTTTGATCTGGCGGTGGCGGTGGACCCCACAGAGGAAAAAACCAAAATTATCGTTTTGGGATCCATGTCTTCGGAACATCCTTCAGTTCCCTTGGTGGCGGCCCCTGGCCCTAGCCGCATTAAATTTCGCCTGAGCCTGACCCCCGAGGCCGAGGCCAAGCGTGAGTTTTCCCCCCGAGGCGATCGTCGTGACGATGACCGTCCCCGTCGCGAGCCCCGTTTTGGTGGCGGTGAAGGTGGCGACCGTGAACGGGGTGACCGTGACCGCGGAGATCGGGGTGATCGTCCCCGTGGATTTCGCCCTGATCGCGACGCCGGCCCCAGAAAACGGTCCTTTGGTGACGAGGGCCGCCCAAGCCGTCGCTTCGACTAAATCTCCCCAAAGGTATGGGGTGGGGCTGTGAAAACCAGAGTCTGGTTTTGTGCCTTTTTATGGTGCGCCCCTTGGGCCGTAGCGGCGGAGACTTTGCCCGTCACCGCGGAGACTTTGCCCGTGACCTTGGAGGAGGCTTGTCGTCTTGCCTATGAAACCCACCCCCAAATCAAAGCCGCCCGTTTGCAGGTTGAGGCCCTAGATGAGGAGTACAACAAAGCCCTCTCGGGCTTTCGCCCCAGCGTGAAGGTTTTTGGGGACAAGGGCTATGTGGACGAAAAGGTTGATAAACGTTTTGGGAATGATGGCAATGACGATCAGGTTGACGCGCGGGATCCCTATACCCTGGGTGTGATTCATGAACAAGCCCTGTATCGCGGGGGAAAAACGCTGGCCGAGATGGATTTGGCCATGGCCAAAATTGCGTTGGGCAGGGAAGATTTGCGGCATCAAACGCAGGAGGTTTTGCTCAGCACCATCAAAGCCTATGTGGGCGTGGTTGTGGGTGAAGAGATTTTGGCCTTTCAGCGGGATTATCAAAAGACGCTAGAGGACAATGTCACCATCACAGAGGCCCGTTTTCAGGCAGGTGAGTTAACGATGACGGATGTTTCTTTGGCCAAATCACGCTGGGCGCGGGCCCGCACGGAACTGCGTCAGTCAGAGCAGACTCTGGCCGCGCGACGGGCGGATTTCATGGCCATGGTGGGAACGTTGCCAGGATCGTTGCGGGGCTTGTCCAAATCCCCCAAAACCCCAGAAACCTTAGCGGCGGCAACGGATCGGGCCCTTGCCAAAAACCCTCTTTTACAGGCGGCCTATCGTGCCATAGATGCCAAAGATGCGCAGGTCGATGGCATCAGCAGCGGCTATCGTCCCGAATTGTCGATACAATCCCAGATTTATCGTCAGGAAGATCCCTCGTTTGATGATCAGCGAAGAGAAGGCGCAGAAACCAAACTGGTTTTAAAAATTCCCCTTTACGACGGGGGGATGGTGTCCTCGTGGACCCGTCAGGCCAAGAAGGAGCGACAGCAGGCGTCCTTTGAAAAAGACACGGTGTATCGGGATGTTATCCGTGATGTCACGCTGGCGTGGAGTGATCTGCAAACCGTCACGTCGGATTTGGAAACCACACAGTTAGAAGTTACCTCAGCCCACAAAGCCGCCGATGGCATGAAAGAAGAATTGGATATGGGCTTTCGCAGTACCCTTGATTTTTTAAATGCAGAGCAAGAATTGATGCAGGCGCAGCGGCGTTTGATCAGCACCAAAGGCCGCAAAGTGGTGACTGAATATACCCTGTTGGCGGCCATGGGGGATTTGGATATTGAAAAAATTTCCAAAAAAACAAAAAAATATAACCCTAAAGATCATTTTGAACGGGTGAAGGGTCTCAGTTATGGGTGGTGGCAGGATTGATTTGACCTTTGGTCATTTTTTTGGGATTTTTTCTTGATTTCTTTTTCAGACACGCCACAGTGACAACAAAACCAAATGTCTGTCTTGGGGGGTAATCTTTCCAAGAATCAAAGGAAGAATCACTATGTTTGAAAAAGTGTTGATTGCCAACCGCGGGGAAGTGGCTTTGCGGATTCATCGGGCCTGTCATGAAATGGGCATTAAAACGGTGGTGGTGCATTCCACGGCGGATTCGGAATCCATGGCGGTGATGCTGGCCGATGAAAGCGTCTGCATTGGCCCCCCTGCGTCCAAAGACAGCTATTTGAACATTGCCTCCATCCTCTCCGCCGCCCATATCACGGGGGCGCAGGCCATTCACCCAGGCATTGGGTTCATGGCGGAAAATGCCACCTTTGCCCAAATGGTGGCGGAGCATGGGTTAACCTTCATCGGCCCATCGCCGGAACACATTCAAGTGATGGGGGATAAAGTCAGCGCCAAAAAAGCCATGATCCGCGCCGGCGTTCCCGTGGTCCCCGGATCCGAGGGGGTTTTGAAAAATGGTCAAGACGCCACAGCCTTAGCCAAAGAGATCGGTTTTCCCGTTTTGATGAAAGCCGCAGGCGGAGGCGGCGGCAAGGGGATGAAAATCGCCGAAAAAGCCGAGGACGTGGCCGAGCTGTTCGATTTGGCCCAGATCGAGGCCCAAACCCACTTTGGCAACCCCGATGTTTACATGGAAAAGTATTTGCTGCAGCCCCGTCACATTGAAATTCAATTGCTGGGGGATCAGCACGGCAACGTGATTCACTTGGGGGAGCGTGACTGTTCCCTGCAGCGGCGTCACCAAAAGGTTCTGGAGGAAGCCCCCTCCCCCGCGTTAACCGATGCCGAGCGTGCCCATATTGGGTCCATTGCTGTGAAAGCGGCCAAGGATATCGGGTATTACAGCGCCGGAACGTTTGAGTTTTTGTACGCCCAAGGCAAATTCTATTTTATCGAAATGAACACCCGCCTGCAGGTGGAACACTGCGTCACAGAGGCCATCACGGGTATTGATCTGGTCAAGGAACAGCTGCGCGTGGCGGCGGGCTTGCCCCTGTCTGTCACCCAAGATCAGGTGCGTTTTCATGGTCACGCCATCGAGTATCGGATCAATGCGGAACATCCGGAAACCTTTGTGCCCAGTCCCGGGTTGATTACCCGTTATCATACCCCTGGGGGACCTGGCGTGCGCATTGATGCGGCGATTTATGATGGGTATCGGGTGCCGCCCTTTTATGACAGCTTGGTGTCAAAGTTGGTGATTCACGGCAACACGCGGGCCGATTGTTTGGCCCGCAGCCGCCGCGCTCTGGATGAATATGTGATTGAGGGCATTCAAACCACCATTCCCTTGCACCAACGGCTGTTGAATCAACCCGATATCCAAACTGGCCACTATGACATTCACTGGTTAGAGCGGTTTTTGAAAGCCTGAGGTTTTTTTTATAGTGTTTTTAATTTATTGTCGTACTAAGCCGAGAACAAGCTTGGCGGAGCGATGCCTAGTGAACCTAGGTGAGCGAGGCCAAGCGCCGTTCGCAGGCCAGTACGACAATAAAGTGAAAATACTATAAGACTGGGGATTGCAAAGGGGGTTAATCGTTCAGGACGACCCCAAAATCATTCTCCATCACCTGCGCCAGTGTGGTTGTGGGGCTGGCCCACGTTCCATCCTCATGAAGGGAAAAATGATGGGCCCCGCTGACGGGGGAAGACACCCAAATTTGACCGCTGGCCTGATGCAGGTTAAGGACGGCCGTTCCCCCTGCATCAAACACAATGCTTAAAACCGATCCATCATAGCTGAGGTCTGCCTTTTCCCCCAGTACGTCATCACAGCGGGCAAACACGTCATCCATGGTCCGCTTCATGGCCGTTAGGAGGGTGTTTTTATCCGTCATAGGGCCTCGAGCTGGGCACGCACCACAGGGGAGGATAAAACCGAAGCCACCGGACGGCCCAAAGATGTATAGGCCACGCCTGCACTGGCCATAGATTCAACATCATACACATTGCGCAGATCCACAACCACGGGAGATTTCAGGGTTTTGGCGATGGTTTCGGGGGACAGAGCGCGAAATTCGTCCCATTCGGTGATCAAAACCGCGCCGTCAGCGCCGCTGAGGGTATCCAGCGCATTGGCGCACCACTGACCCGCGTCATCCCCCAAATAGGTTTGGGCTTCTTCCATTCCTTTGGGATCATACAGTTTCAGATGGGCACCGGCGGCTTTTAACGCCGGAACAATAACCAAACTGGCCGCATCCCGCATGTCATCGGTGCCGGGTTTAAACGTTAATCCCAAAATGGCCAAAGTTTTTCCCGAAACGCTGCCCTGAAAAGCCGTCAAAATGCGATCCACCATTTTATGTTTTCGCGTATCGTTATAGGTCATGGTTTGGCTGACCAACCCCAAATCCACCCCCAAAATGCGGGCTGTTTCCGCCAAGGCGCGGGTATCTTTGGGAAAGCAGGATCCCCCGTACCCTGGTCCGGCACGCAGAAATTTCGATCCAATGCGTTTGTCCATGCCCATGATTTTGGCCACATCATTGACGTTGGCCTGACTGACTTCGCAAAGGTCTGCCATTTGATTGATAAAGGTAATTTTCATGGCCAAAAAAGCGTTGGCGGCATATTTGGCCATTTCCGCCGTTTCCAGCGTTGTGACCACAAGGGGGACATCCTGACGGGTCAGGGGTTCATAAAGACGGCGCATGACCTCTACGGCCTCGGGCGCTTCCGCCCCCACCACCACACGATCGGGGCGCATAAAGTCATGAATGGCGGTGCCTTCGCGTAAAAATTCGGGGTTGGATACCATATCAAACGTCGCCGTGGGGTTCATGTCCCGAATGACAGAGGCGATGCGACGACCCGTTCCCACAGGAACCGTGGATTTGGTGACAACCGTGGTATAGCCCCGTAAATGCGGGGCGATATCCCGCGCGGCGGCAAAAATATACTGCAGATCCGCGTGGTTGTCCCCTTTGCGTGTAGGGGTACCCACGGCAATAAAGACCGCATCGGCCTGTCCTATGCACGCGGCGGCCTCTGTGGTGAAGGACAAACGCCCTGCTTTTTGATTAAAATGGACAAGATTT
>JBIIHL010000044.1:0-10381 GCA_044235825.1 Alphaproteobacteria bacterium
CCACGGCCCCCATCATAAAGGTGATGGCAATCACACGGTTCACCGAAATCCCCAGCAAAGACGCCATCTTGGCATCTTGGGCGCAGGCCCTTTGGGCCCGACCCAGCGGCGTTTTATGAATCACAGCGTACAGCACCACGGCGGTGACAAGGGTGCTGATAAACAACACAATCTGCGTATCACTGAGCGTCACAGCAAAATGATCAAACATCCCCAAAACGTTCGTGCCCGTGAGCAACGGCGGCAAAGCCTTCACCTGCGCCCCCTGCGTCAACTGCACAAAGTTTTGAAACAAAATAGACATCCCAATGGCGGTAATCAGCGGGGCCAGACGCGGGGCAGAGCGCAGGGGCTTGTACGCCACCGCCTCCAACGCATAACCATACACCGCTGTTATGGCCATGGAAAATAAAAACATGCCCAAAACACACAGCGTTATGGACATCACACCCGCATCTTGCAGCCCCACAAAGGCCAGAAACGCCAAAAACGCCGAAATCATAAAAATCTCGCCGTGGGCAAAATTAATCATCCCCACAATGCCGTAAACCATGGTGTACCCCAGGGCAATCAGGCCATACAGCATCCCCAGCGACAATCCATTCAGACACTGTTGTAAAAAATACCCCAGCTCTAACATGGATATTCCCCCTATTCTTTTTTAAAGGGCAGGGTCATAATCGGTGCCGGCGCCGTAGCCTGTGGCAACAGATCCGCCATCATTTTTTGGGCAAACTCCGTCATCTCAGGGCCCGGAACGATAAAAAACACCGATAAAAACAGGGCCGCAAGGATCCCCAAAGGAAGGCTGGCCGGATGATAGGCCATGGTCACGCCCTGATCTGTGGCGGGTTCATCAAAAATCATGACCTTAATCACCCGCAGATAATAATACATGGCCACCACGCTGGAGATGGCCGCGGCAAACACCACGGCGTAATGCTGCTGCGCCAAAACGCTTTGAAACACCGAAAGCTTGGTGAAAAAACCGGCGAAAAACGGCATACCTGCCAGCGACAACAGGAAAACCGACAGTAAATAGGCTGTTGCCGGCGAAACCTTGACCAATCCCGCCATATCCGTAAAAGACAAATCGTTCTGGGATAGGCGCATCAACAAGGCAAAAAAGCCCAACGACGTCACCGCGTACACCACAACATAAACCAGCGCGGAGCCCATCCCCTCGGGCGTGGCTACCGACAGGGCCATGACCACAAACCCCATTTGGGCAATGGTGCTATAGGCCATCAGGCGGCGCAAACTGGTTTGTTTCAGGCCCGCCAGCGCCCCCCAAAGCATACTCAGCGCCCCAATGATCCTGAGCATATCGCCCAAATCTGGCATCAACGGATAAAATGGCCCAGCAATCAAACGCACCAGCGCCACCGTGGCCGCAACCTTGGGCAAAGACGACAAAAACGCAACCACCGGTGTGGGCGCGGCCTGATACACATCCGGCGTCCACATATGAAACGGGACGAGGGACAGTTTGAACAAAAAGCCCACCAAAATTAGACCCGCCCCCAACGTTGTCCAAAGCAAGGCCGGTGAAACGGCGGCATGCTGAACCAAAATGGCCTGCAGATCCCCATACCCCAAAACGCCCCACTGGCCATACAAAAACGACATCCCCAGCAGCATCAGGCCAGACGCCAAGGCCCCCAGAATAAAATACTTCAGCGCGGCCTCAATGGCGGCGGGCTGTTGACGCCCCTGCAGGGCAATAAACACATACAGGGCCAGACTTTGCATCTCTAGCCCCATATAAAACATCATCAACGAATCCGCGGACACCATCAGCAGCATCCCCAGCAGAGCAAAGAGGACCAGCAGCGCGGCCTCTAAAGGCCAATCCAACCCCAACGTCAAGACGAAAAACGCCATCATCATACCGCAAAGGGCCAGCGTTGACGCCGAAGACAAATCATCAAACACCAAAGACAAAAAACGATCCGTCGGCCAATCAAGCGCAAAAGAAAGCCCCGCCCCATCCATCACAATCAGCAGGGCAAACAAAGACAGCCACGCCACACTGCCGTAAGAGGCGCGTGGGCGAACAGCCCCATAACATACAAAAAACAACAAAGAGGTGGCCAGAATGATAGGCGACAACGCAGGGGAAAGAGGCAAAAAAGAAAGCATGGCGGTTACTCGGGCAGCCTTTCGTCTTCATCATCATGCGGTAAAATCGGCTCTGGCGTGTCCGAGGGACGATGGGGCAAAGAAAAATCCGGCTCCGCCAAAGAGGGGCTTGGCGCCGTATAGGCAGACACAATCTGCTTAACCCCAGGTTCAAGCACCGAAAGAACAGGCGTGGGAAAAATCCCCATCCACAACACCAGAAGGATCAGCGGGGCGAAAATCAGATGCTCGCGCCGCGAAAGATCCTGCAGGGTTTTAATGGCATCACGAACAATGGGGCCCTGCATCACGCGGCGATACAGCCACAAACTATACACGGCCCCCAAAACCAAACCTGTTCCCAGACCCAGTGCCACCCACGGCTGAACCATGTAGGTGCCGATCAACACCAAAAATTCCCCCACAAAACCACTGGTCCCAGGCAAACCCACGCCTGCCAGTGTAAAAAACATGAACACCACGGCAAAACGGGGCATCACCTGCGTCACCCCGCCAAACTGGTCCATATCCCGCGTTTTCAAACGGTCATACAAAACCCCAATGCACAAAAACAGGGCGGCGGACACCAAGCCGTGGCTGAGCATCTGGAAAATGGCCCCCTGCACCGCGGGCACCGTCAGGGCGAATAAACCCGCCGTGACATACCCCATATGGGCCACGGAAGAATAGGCAATAACCTTTTTAATATCCGTTTGCACAAAGGCAATCAGAGAGGTGTAAATCACGGCCACCAAACTCAGGGCATACACCACGTGGGCGTATTCCAGCGTGGCCTGCGGCAACATGGGCAGGGAAAACCGCAAAAAGCCATACCCCCCCATTTTCAAAAGAACACCCGCCAAAATCACAGATCCCGCCGTGGGGGCCTCAACGTGGGCATCCGGCAACCATGTGTGAAAGGGCACCATGGGAATTTTCACGGCAAACGCCGCAAAAAAGCCCCACCACAGCCAACCTTGCAGGGATGGGGACAGCAAAGCCGGCGCCCCCTTCATCAAATCGGGGATGCTGCTGCTGCCCGTGGCTTTATACAGCACAATCAACCCCACCAGCATGATGATGGATCCCAAAAACGTATACAAAAACAACTTAAACGTCGCATAAATCCGGCGATATCCCCCCCAAATCCCGATGATCAGGAACATGGGAATCAAAACCCCCTCAAAGAAAATATAAAACAACACCAGATCCAGGGCGCAAAACATCCCGATCACGAACGTTTCCAAAATCAAAAACGCGGCCATATATTCGCGCACGCGGTGTTTGATGCTGTTCCAGCTGGCCAAAATACACAGGGGAACCAGCAACGCCGAAAGCAAGACAAAAACCAAAGAAATCCCATCAACCCCCATCTGATACGTCAGCCCGAGGGAGGGGAACCAAGAAAACTGCTCAACAAACTGAAAATCCGCGGCTTTATCCCCCGAAAAATCAAAATGCAGGCCCACATACACGGCCAAGGCCAACACCAAAAGGGAGATAAACAGGGATAAAATTTTAACATTTTCATCCAGACGCGCCCGTGAATCGGACCCGCTGAGCGCAATGCCCAAAACCCCCAGCAGGGGCAAATAGGTCATGAGCGAAAGAATCCCCATCATATCCAGACCCCCCGCAGAATCACATACAGCATCACCAAACTGGCACCGGCAAACAGAACCGCCCCGTAAAACGGCAGTTGTCCCGTCTGAAACCGCGATAAACGGGCCCCCATGCCCTGAGACAACGCTACAGCCCCATGGGGTCCAAAGGCATCAATAACACCCGCATCCACGCCCGAGGAGAAAAACCGCCCCAACGCCCGCGCCGGTCTGACAAAAAGAAAGGTATACAGTTCATCCACATACCATTTGTTATACACAAACCGGTACACCGCCCCCAGTCCATCCACCAAGCGGCGGCGCAGGGCAGGATTATAGCGATAAAAAAACCACGACAACGCAATACCCAAAGCGGCCACCTCTAGGGGAAACCACTTCACCCACGCGGGAACGTGATGGGCGGTCTCGATAATATCATGGCTTTGGGAAACGGCCAGCGTGCCCTGCCAAAACGCCCCGCGATCGTGGCCAACAAAGGCTTCATAGCCCACATATCCGGCCCCGATGGCCCCCAAGGATAGAACCAACAACGGCACAATCATCACCGCCGGCGATTCATGGGCGTGGGCCATGACCCGTTCATCCGCCCGTGGCTTGCCATGAAAGGTCAGGAAAATAACGCGCCAACTGTAAAACGCCGTCAAAAACGCAACAAACGCCCCCACGCCGTAACTCAGATAGGCCAAAGACCCCTGCGACGCAAAGAGCGATTCCAGCACAATGTCCTTCGAATAATACCCAGCAAACGGAAAGATCCCCGACAACGCCAAGGTTCCCACCAGCATCATGCGGTACGTCCACGGAATCACCGTTCGCAGGCCGCCCATCATGCGCATGTCCTGTTCATGGGACAGGGCGTGAATCACCGAGCCAGCGCCCAGAAACAACAACGCCTTAAAAAACGCATGGGTAAACAAATGGAACATGGCCGCAGGATAAGCCCCCACGCCCACGGCCATCATCATATACCCCAGCTGACTGCAGGTGGAATAGGCAATGACGCGTTTAATATCAAACTGCGTCATCCCCACCGTGGCGGCAAACAGGGCCGTAGCCATCCCCAATACCAAAATAACCTGCTGGGCCATGGGGGCCAGCTCCAGCAGCGGCGAGACACGACACATCAAAAACACACCTGCGGTCACCATGGTGGCGGCATGAATCAGGGCGGAAACGGGCGTTGGGCCCTCCATGGCATCCGGCAACCAAACATGCAAACCCAACTGCGCCGATTTTCCCACAGCCCCCAAAAACAACAACAGGGCCACAAAATCATACACTGGCAGTGACATTCCCGCCAAACTCACAACCTGACCGGCTGCGGCTGGCAACGCGGCAAACAGCGCGTCAAACTGAACCGTGCCAAAATGCAAGTAAACCGCAAAAATCCCCAGCGCCAGCCCCAAATCCCCCACGCGGTTGACCACAAAGGCCTTCATGGCCGCCGCGTTGGCCGATGGCTTGTCATGCCAAAACCCAATCAACAGGTACGACGCCAAACCGACGCCTTCCCATCCAAAAAACAACTGCACCAGATTATCCGCCGTCACCAGCATCATCATGCAAAACACAAACAAATTCAAATACGCCATAAACCTTTGCGGCGAAGCATCATGATGCATATACCCCACCGCATAAACGTGCACCATCAGGGCCACCGAGGTAATCACCAGCATCATCACGGTGGACAGGGCGTCCAGCCGCAAAGCCCACGCAATATCCAGCCCCCCCGTTTGAATCCACGTGCCCAACATATGGGTTTGGGGATGGCCCAAAACAGCCACATCATAAAACAACCACGCAGAGGCCGCGGTGGAAATCGCCATGGCGGTAATCGTAATAAAGTTCGTCAGCCCCACACCCAAAGACCGCCCCCACAGCCCCGCCAGCAAAAAGCCAAAAAGCGTAGAAAAAACAGAAATCTCAGCCATGCTCATGTGGTGTGTTATCCCTTAAGTGTATCCATGGCGGCCACATCCACCGTCTGATAACGGCGGAAGAAAATCACCAAAATGGCCAGACCAATGGCGGCCTCAGCCGCAGCCACGGTGAGAATGAAAAAACTAAAAATCTGTCCCTCAACATTCCCGTGGGCCACGGAAAAGGCCACAAAGTTAATGTTCACCGCCAGCAAAATCAGCTCCAGCGCCATCAACATGCTCAGCACATGGCGGCGATTCAAAAAAATCCCCATGGCCCCAATGACAAACACCAGGGTGGAGAGCAAAAAGTAATGCACAATGCCCACAGGCTGCAGAAAAACATCCATCATCTACAGCACTCCTTCCCCACTTGGGGGCTTGGCAAGGGTCACGGTATCCTGCGCACGGCGGGCGTTTTGTTGGGCAATGTTCTGGCGACGCACGCCGGAGCGTTGCCGCAGCGTCAACACAATGGCCCCAATCATGGCCAGCAGCAAAATCATCCCCGCCGCATAAAACAGCGGCGCATATGTGGTATAAAGCACCATCCCCAGCGCCCGAACATTATCCCCCTGCGCGGGCACCAGTGCCCCCATGGCCCCTGCCCCGCCCAACTGAGGCGGGTGATAGGCCACCAAGGCCAGAATCTCAATCACAAACACAGCGGCAAAAAACATCAGCCATTTTTTATGGGGCGCAACGGCAGAGCGCAACGCATCACGATCCACATCCAGCATCATCACCACAAACAAAAACAAAACCGCCACCGCCCCCACATAAACCACAATCAGCATAAAGCCAACAAACTCAGCGCCAATCATAATCAACAGGGCCGCGGCGTTAAAAAACGCAAAAATCAGGGACAACACCGCATGAACGGTATGCCGCGAAAACACGACCCCCAAAGCCCCGAGCAGCAAAAAGAACGAGAAAAAGGAAAATAAACCCAGCATCGACGGTCTTTTTTTTAAGGATTCTTTTTGTTCATGTATTCAAAAAACGGCGCATCGGGGGACAACACCAGCGTGGTGTCCGGACGGGCCAGCGATTTCCGGTAAGCCTCTAGCGAGCGGTAAAAGGCATAAAACGCAGGATCCGCATTAAACGCCGTGGCATAAATGGCAATGGCTTTGGCATCGCCTTCCCCTTTGGCTTCTTGGGCTTTGCGGGATGCCTCGGCAATCAAAACGGTGCGCTCTTTGTCGGCTTTGGATCGAATTTGCTGGGCTTCTTCTTCCCCTTGGGCGCGGAATTCACGGGATTCCCGCTCTCTCTCGGATCGCATACGGGCAAAAATGGCTTCACTGGTTTCCTGGGGCAAATCGGCCCGCTGGATGCGAACATCCACCAACTGAACGCCCAAGGTTTGAATTTCCGTGTTCATATTGTCACGAATGCGGGTCATGATGGACTCGCGCTTATCCGACAAAACATCCGTCAGGGCGTAGCGACCCATGACCTCTCGCACGGTTGAATTGATCCGATCGCCCAGGTTGGCATTGGCATTTTCCAAACTGCGCAGGTTTTGAAAGAATTTCAAAGGATCAGAGATTTTAAAATACGCAAAGGCATCCACGTTCAAACGCTTTTGATCCGCCAAAATCAGCTGCTGCTGCGGGGGGGAAATGAAGAGCGCCTGCTTGGGGTAATACACCACCGATTGTAAAAAGGGGATTTTGGCTTTTAATCCGGGCTCTAGGTGCGCGGCTTTGGCCTCTCCAAACTGAAACACAATGGCCTGCTCCCGCTCATCCACGGTAAACAGGATCATGGGCAGGACAAACGCCAACACACCCAAAACAATCATAATCACAGGGGTTTTCATGGCTGACCTCCCACAGGGGTTGACGTCGTCACCGGCGCAGGCGCGGCCTTTTTCTGAACCTCAGGCAGGGGCAGATAGGGCACAACACCCGATCCGCCGCCTTTGCCATCCACGACGATGGTTTTGGCGTTTTGCAAAATGTCTTCCAGTGTTTCCAAATACAAACGGCGGGACGTGACGTCTTTGCTGTCTTTATAGGCGTTATAGACGGCGGAAAAGCGTTTCGCATCCCCCTCGGCTTTGCTGACGACCTGCTGGCGATAGGCTTCGGCCTCTTGAACCAACTTCACCGCTTCTCCTCGCGCCACGGGCAGAACAGAGTTTCGGTAGGCTTCGGCTTGGTTGCGGCTTTTTTCCTTGTCCGCGCGGGACCGCTGAACATCGTTAAAGGAATCAATGACCGAAGGCGGCGGGGCCACATCCAGCAGCTGAACGTTTTTCACCAAAACCCCCGTGCCATAACTGTCCATGCGGGTTTGAATGGCGGCCATGGCCTCTTGTTCGATTTCACGGCGGCGCTCGGTCAGGGCGGCCACAATGGGCTTTTTCCCCACAACCTCGCGCAGGACACTTTCGGACACGGTTTTCACCGCAATTTCAGGATCACGCACGTTAAACAAATAATCCCCGCCGCTTTTGATGCGCCAGAACACAATAAAATCAATATCCACGATGTTTTCATCACCGGTGAGCATCATGCCCTCGTCCGGAACATCCTCCCGCGCACTGCGGTCCGCATAGTTACTAAAGCCTCGAGCGCCCTCCGTCGAAGCCGGACGAAAGCCGATGGTGATCCGGTTTTCCCGTGTCACCACGGGGCGTTCCACGGACCCGATGGGATAGGGCCAGTAATAATGTAAGCCTGGGGGGGACGGCTCGGCCTCGTTCGTCCATTTGCCGAACAGCATTTCAATGCCCACCTGATCGGATTCCACGCGGTAAAATCCGGACAGCAACCACAACGCCACCGACGCCATCAGCAACAAAGCCACCAGATTGCCGGTATACCCGCCGGTGGGCAGGGGGTTTTTGAAATTGCCCTTGAGTTTATTGATCAGATCATCCAAATTGATGGGGTCTTTTGATGAAGGGGGTGGGCCGCCAAAGGGCCGTTTTGGGCCACCGCCGCCGCTGTATTGGCCCCAAGGGCCGCCGCCGTTTGTCATGTTGGATTCCTGCAGAACAGTTAACGTGTTTCTATTTGGACCAGCCGCGCCCGCCCTGTCAACACCCCAGACAAAGCCGTTTTAAAAAAAACCTGTTTTGTGGCGGGAAAGACGCATTGCATTCCCTAAAAAAATAGGGTATGCACTGCCCACACCCTGTCAGTGCTGCCGTGGCTCAGGGGTAGAGCACGTCCTTGGTAAGGACGGGGTCGGAGGTTCGATTCCTCTCGGCAGCACCAGGTTTTGGCTTGTGCCCCGTTTTCCTTTATTCCCTTGCTATTTGTACGCAATTCGCGTATGATTGTCATCATGAAGCCTTGCAGACGACACGCCCTTGCTGAAACAGATTCGTTCACGAAACGGGCCACGTCTTTGTGGTCTGAGAGTGAAATTGATGCCATGAAAGATTACCTTTCTCTGAATCCTTTGGTGGGGGATGAGATTCCAGGGACGGGAGGCGTCAGAAAAATGAGATGGACCCGCCCAGGCATGGGAAAGCGCGGTGGGGCTCGGATCATTTACTATTTTTACGATGAAACTGCCCCCATTTACCTGCTGTGGGCTTATGCCAAAAATCAGCAAGGTGACTTAAAGCCAAGCGAAAAAGAGGCCGTGACAAAGGCAGCAGAAATTTTTAAAGCCATGGCGAAATCGAAAAGGAGGACGTACCATGATTGATGAAAAAGAAGAAATGAGTGAAATGGCAAAGGGTATCCTTGCGGGGCTGGAGGAAGCCATCGCGCACATGCGGGGCGAGCCCACCAACGTTCGACTCACCCATTACATTTGCGCGGACGCCAAGGTCATTCGGGAACATTTGGACATGAGCCAGCGGGAATTTTCGGAAACCTATGGCATTCCCTTGGCCACGCTGCAAAACTGGGAACAGGGGCGGAATCGTCCGGACAAAACGGCCTCGGCCTATCTGTGGTCCATTGCGAAATTGCCTGATGAAATCAAGGTTGCGCAAGAATCCATTAGGCAAGAGACTCAACGGGCGGAAGCGGTTTAGGATAGAAAATTGATGCCGTTGATGTTTTTGTGTGGTTGGGTTGGGGGGGGGATTGCTCTTGGTAGTGTTGGGGTTTTTCTACTCACTACTCCCCACTCCCCACTCCCCACTCCCCACTCACCACCCCCCCCCTCAGACCCAAAACCCGTTCATCCTCCCCCCAGTGTTGGGGGTGGGTGCCTTTCAGGGACTTTTTTTAAAGTAAAAAAACTCTTTTTGATTTTTCCGGTATTTTGGATATGATTATCCATATTGTTTGAGAAAACTGGCTCCAAAAATGGAAATTATTTATTGTCCCCGTGACTTAAGGGAGTCTTTGCTAAAAGTTGTTGCTTCCTTAAACGTAGCTGAGGTCCCTCTTTACTCTGGTTATGATGATCCCCAAAGATATGATTTTGATTTTTCAATCATGAAAGAGTCCTTGAACAAAGGCGATTCCTTGATTGTAACGTTAGAGCCAGAAGGATATCCAAAATTGTGTCTAAAAGTTTATCCCAACACGATTTCATTATTCGATGAAAAATTAGAAAATGGTAAAACAGCTTTGAACTTGTTCAAAAAACCATTGTGCATGGAGGTTCTTGAGAGAGAAAAAAAGATTCCCCCCAGGGTTATTCAGTAAACCCAACCAAATGTTTGTGTTTTTGGTGAGATGTGGGTTATAGGTGGTGTAAAAAAAGGGGTGCACCATGGGCGCAAAAGTGAAAAGGAAT